>DASQFA010000354.1:0-13548 GCA_035633375.1 Rubrivivax sp. | reverse complement strand
GCTCCTGGCTCCACTCTTCGGCATCCTGCATGGTCGCCGCTACACCTACCAGTGGGCATCGATGCTGATCCTGATTTATTTCACTGAAGGCATCGTGCGCGCCAGCAGTGAAAGCGGCATCAGCCAATGGCTGGCGGCTGGCGAGATTGTGCTTTCACTGATTTTTTTCTGCTCGGTGATCGCTTATGTCCGACGCACAGGCAATAACGGCGAGCAAGTTTAGTCAGTGCTTGATGTCGCCTTGCGACTCAGATGCCGGCGCAGCGCCAGAACGTAACCGGAAAGGGCATAAACAACGAACAGCCCGAACAGGGCCAGGGACGGTTCATAGGCGAGCAGTGCAATGACTAGGGCAATGGCGACGATAAAAACGAAAGGCACACTGCGCCGCAGGTTGAAATCCTTGAAGCTGGAGAAGCGGACGCTACTGACCATTGTTATTCCGGCGAAAATGACCAGCGCTACGGCAAACCAGCGCACATCGGCAGCCTGCACTCCCTTGTCGATCATCACCCAGACAAAACCGGCAACCAACGCCGCCGCCGCCGGGCTGGGTAAGCCCTGAAAGAAACGCTTGTCGCTCGCCTCGGCCGAGCTGTTGAAGCGCGCCAGGCGCAGCGCGGCACCCACACAGTAGATAAAAGCAGCAATCCAGCCGAGCCGCCCCATATCCTTGAGTGCCCAGGCATAGGTCACCAGCGCTGGCGCAACGCCAAACGAGACCATATCGGAGAGCGAGTCGTATTCTGCGCCGAAGGCGCTTTGCGTCCGCGTCAGCCGCGCTACACGCCCATCTAGTCCGTCAAGAACCATGGCCACGAAAATGGCTATCGCCGCCTGCTCGAAACTGCCCTTCATCGCCTGAACAATGGCAAAAAAACCGCAGAACAGCGCAGCGCTGGTCAACAGGTTCGGCAGCAGGTAAATGCCGCGTCGGCGCAACTCGGGGTTGAACAGTGTCTTGCGAGGTTTGATTTCAGGCATCAAGCTCAGGCAAGTTCGGCCAGCACAGTACTGGAAGCATAAACTTTTTCACCGATCACCACGTTCAATCGGGTATCCAATGGCAGGTAGGGGTCGTCGGTTTCCTCGACGACGACTATGCGTCCGTCGGCCGGAGCAAGCACGCTCTTCGGCCCGCCGGCAATGACCCGCGCCGGATCGCGGAAAAACTGAATACAGAAAACAAGGATCACCCAGAAAGGCAGTGACCACAGCCCTGCAGAAGACGCCAGTAAGGCAAGCACCAGGAAGCCAGCGATGAAAGGCCAGCCCTCCCGGGCGAGGATCGGATGCGGATAGTTCATTGATAGCCTGTGCGGAGTGAGGGGAAAGGAGAGGTGAAATACCAGGGGCGAGGAAAAGGGGGTATGCGCCCTCACTCCTCACCCCTCATTCCTCACTGCAACCTTCAGTTCCTGGTCTGGTCGACCAGCTTGTTCTTCTTGATCCAAGGCATCATGTCACGCAGCTTGGCGCCGACCGTTTCGATCGGATGCTCGGCCATCAGACGCCGGCGCGCGGTCATTGAAGGATAGTTGGTCTTGCCTTCCTGGATGAACGCCTTGGCGTACTCGCCGTTCTGGATGCGCTTCAGGGCCTCGCGCATGGCGTAGCGCGACTCTTCGTTGATCACCGAGGGACCGGTCACGTACTCGCCGTACTCGGCGTTGTTCGAGATCGAGTAGTTCATGTTGGCGATGCCGCCTTCGTAGATCAGGTCGACGATGAGCTTCAGCTCGTGCAGGCACTCGAAGTAGGCCATCTCGGGCGAATACCCGGCTTCGACCAGCGTTTCGTAGCCTGCCTTGATCAGCTCGACCGTGCCGCCGCACAGCACCGCCTGCTCGCCGAACAGGTCGGTCTCGGTCTCTTCGCGGAAGTTGGTTTCGATGATGCCGGCCTTGCCGCCACCATTGGCCGCGGCATAGCTCAGCGCCAGGTCGCGCGCCTTGCCCGACGCATCGGCGTGCACCGCGATCAGGTGCGGCACGCCGCCGCCTTGCACATAGGTGTTGCGCACGGTGTGGCCCGGCGCCTTGGGCGCCACCATCCACACGTCGAGGTCGGCGCGTGGCACGACCTGGCCGTAGTGCACATTGAAGCCGTGGGCGAAGGCCAGCGACGCACCCTGGCGGATGTTCGGCTCGACCTCGTCGCGATAGACCGCGGCGATCTGTTCGTCCGGCAGCAGCATCATGACCACGTCCGCGTCTTTCACCGCCGCGGCCACCTCGGCGACCTTCAGCCCGGCCTTCTCCACCTTGTTCCATGATGCCCCGCCGCGGCGCAAGCCGACCGTCACCTTGATGCCACTCTCGCTGAGGTTCTGCGCGTGGGCATGGCCTTGCGAGCCATAGCCCACGATCGTGACCTTCTTGCCCTTGATCAGGCTCAGATCGGCGTCCTTGTCGTAATAGACCTTCATGGTGTTCCTTCTTAGATGGATGAGGTTGGCGGGATGGGGTTCTAGACGCGCAGGATGCGCTCGCCGCGACCGATCCCGCTGGTGCCGGTGCGCACGGTTTCCAGGATTGCCGCACGGTCGATGGCCAGCAAGAAGGCATCGAGCTTTGCCGTGTCGCCGGTAAGTTCGAGGGTGTAGCTCTTTTCGGTGACATCGATGATGCGTCCACGGAAGATGTCGGCCATGCGCTTCATCTCGTCGCGTTCCTTGCCCACGGCGCGCACCTTGATGAGCATCAGCTCGCGTTCGGTAAAGCTTCCTTCGGTCAGGTCAACCACCTTGACCACCTCGATCAGGCGGTTCAGGTGCTTGGTGATCTGCTCGATGACCTCTTCCGAGCCGGTGGTGACGATGGTCATGCGCGACAGCGAGGCGTCCTCGGTGGGCGCGACGGTGAGGCTTTCGATGTTGTAGCCGCGCGCCGAAAACAACGCCACCACCCTGGACAGCGCGCCGGGCTCGTTTTCGAGCAGCACGGCAATGATGTGCTTCATGTCGATCGTCCTGCGCGCTCTTCAGATCCGGCAGCCTGTGTGCCGCCGTCCCTTGGCCACGCGTTGCGAGTTGAAAATCCTTGTCCGAAACCGTGCCGCCGCAAGCCGTCGGCTTCCTTGCGCCAGCGCGGTAACGCCGACGCACGAAGCCGTGGCCTTTGGCCTTACAGGTCTTCGGACCCCAGCAGCATCTCGGAGATGCCCTTGCCTGCCTGCACCATCGGCCAGACGTTTTCGGTCGGGTCGGTGCGGATGTCGAGGAACACGGTGCGGTCCTTCAGCCGGATGGCCTCGCGCAGCGCCGGCTCCACGTCCGCAGGCTTTTCGACCAGGATGCCCACATGCCCATAGGCCTCGGCCAGCTTGACGAAATCGGGCAGCGCATCCATGTAGCTGTGCGAGTAGCGACCGCCGTAGTCGAGTTGCTGCCATTGCCGCACCATGCCCAGGTAGCGGTTGTTCAGTGACACCACCTTGACCGGCGTGTCGTATTGCTTGCAGGTGGACAGCTCCTGCAGGCACATCTGGATCGAGCCTTCGCCGGTGACGCAGAACACATCCGACTCGGGCTTGGCCAGCTTGATGCCCATGGCATAGGGCAGCCCGACGCCCATCGTGCCCAGGCCACCGGAGTTGATCCAGCGGCGCGGCTGCTCGAAGCGGTAGTACTGCGCGGCCCACATCTGGTGCTGGCCGACGTCGGAGGTGATGTAGGTGTCGCGGTCCTTGGTCAGCTCCCAGAGCTTGTGCACCACGAACTGCGGCTTGATGACCTCGTCGCTGTTCTTGAAGCCCAGGCAGTCGCGCTTGCGCCACTCGTTCACCTGGTTCCACCAGGCCGACAGCGCGCCGGCATCGGGCCGGCTTTGTGCCTCGGTGATCTGCGTGATCAGTTCCTGCAGCACGTCTTTCACGTCGCCGACGATCGGTATGTCGACGCGCACGCGCTTGGAAATCGACGACGGGTCGATGTCGACATGGATGATCTTGCGCTCGACCGAGGCAAAGTGCTTGGGGTTGCCGATCACGCGGTCGTCGAAGCGCGCGCCCACGGCCAGCAGCACGTCGCAGTTCTGCATCGTCATGTTGGCTTCATAGGTGCCATGCATGCCGAGCATGCCCAGGAAGCGCGGGTCGCTGTGCGCAATCGCGCCCAGGCCCATCAGCGTGTTGGTGCAGGGAAAGCCGAGCAGGTCGACCAGTTGCCGCAGTTCGGCCGACGCGTTGCCCAGGATGACTCCGCCGCCGGTGTAGATGTAGGGCCGCTTCGCGCCCAGCAGCAGTTGCACCGCCTTGCGGATCTGCCCGCCGTGGCCCTTGCGCACCGGGTTGTAGGAGCGCATTTCCACACGCTCGGGGTAATGGAAGGCGGTGGCCTTCAGCGACACGTCCTTGGGGATGTCCACCACCACCGGGCCCGGGCGGCCGGTGCGCGCGATGTGGAAGGCCTTCTTCATGGTCAGCGCCAGGTCGCGCACGTCCTTCACCAGGAAGTTGTGCTTCACGATCGGGCGCGTGATGCCCACGGTGTCGCATTCCTGGAAGGCATCCAGGCCGATCGCCGGTGTGGGCACTTGGCCGGTGATGATGACCATCGGGATCGAATCCATGTACGCGGTGGCGATGCCCGTCACGGCATTCGTCACGCCCGGCCCGGAGGTCACCAGCGCCACCCCGACCTCGCCGGTGGCGCGAGAGTAGCCATCGGCGGCATGCACGGCGGCCTGTTCATGGCGCACCAGGATGTGCTGGATCGATTCCTGCTTGTACAGCGCGTCGTAGATGTAGAGCACCGCCCCGCCCGGGTAGCCCCACAGGTACTTGACCTGCTCGGCCTGCAGGCAGCGCACGAGAATGTCAGAGCCGTTCAGCTCTGCAGGCGTTGGGGAGGAAGCCAGCGCCGACGCGGCGCGCTTGATTTCCGCGGAAGAGATGTCCATGTTCGTACCTTTGCGATTTTCTCTGACGAAAAACGATTGGTGCCCCTCCTCGCGCCCTCATGAGGCGGAATCGGAATGCTGCGCGGTCGGATCGCTGCAAGCCCGGGTCGGGCCTGCGGGCCGGACCCCTAGAGCTCATTGTGCGAAGCAGCATTATGCCAGCACCGGAATGCCCGTTCGAGCGCACGCCGAGCATCCTGGGTGCGATGCAATAATGGCGCCGGTCCGAACTGGGGCGCCGCAGGACCCACAAGCCGTTGGCCACCGACAAAGAACTGTCCGACTTCCTCAAGAGCGCCGAAAAGCGGGCTTTCAAGCGCACCGCGTATGCCGTTCGGGATGATGACTCGGCGCTCGACATCGTGCAGGATGCAATGATTCGCTTGGCCGAGAAGTATGCCGATCGGCCCATGGCCGAGTTGCCGCTGATCTTCAGCCGCATCCTGTCGAACGCCACCATGGACTGGTTTCGCCGGCAAAAGGTGCGCCAGGCCGCGGTGCAGAACTTCTCCGAACTCGAGTCCGGTGGCGAAGACGGCGATTTCGACCTGCTCGAAGCCATCGAGGCGGTGGACGGAAGCTGGGCCTCGCTGGGCCCGGGCGAAAGGTTGTCACGCGAGCAAACCCTGGCGCTGATCGACGCGGAAGTGTCGGCGCTGCCGACACGTCAACGCGAAGCCTTCCTTTTGCGTTACTGGGAAGAACTGGATACTGCGGAAACAGCGTCCGTGATGGGCTGCTCGGAAGGAAGTGTAAAAACACACTGCTCCAGGGCGGTGCATGCATTGGCAACGGCATTGGCTGCTAAGGGATTGAAGCCATGAACGGATCGAGTCGCGCCCGTCGGGTTGACCTTGACGCCCTTCAGGCGCGCTTCGCGCTGCGCCTGACGGCGCGTCTGAGTGAACAGGCCGACAGCGTGCCGCACGATATCTCGGAGCGGCTGCGCGTGGCCCGCGAGCAGGCGGTACAGCTTGCCCGCCAGGTGCGGCTGGCCGCGCCGGTGTCGGCCGCGTCGGTGCAGGTGTCACAGGGCAGCATCGCGCTGGGCCAGCCCCCGTCCTGGTGGCTGCGCTTCGCCTCGGTGACGCCGCTGGTGATGCTGGTCCTCGGGCTGGTGCTCATTCAACATCTGCACGATCAGGCTGACATCCATGCCGCCGCCGAGGTGGACGCCGCGTTGCTGGCCGACGATCTGCCGCCCGAGGCCTATGGCGACCCCGGCTTCGTGGCATTCCTCAAGCAACCCGAGCCGTGAGCGACGGCATGGGTTTCGGCGCCGGGGGGCCGGCGCAGCTCGTATCTGCCGCCATGCTGGCCGTCGGCCTGATGCTGGGAACGGCCGCCACCGCCCAAGTACCCCAGGGCGCAGGCACCCCCACCATCGCCGACGGCCCTGCCTGGGCCTCGCTGACCGCGGCGCAGCAGTCGGCACTGGCGCCATTGAAGCGCGATTGGCAGGGCATTGACTCGACGCGCAAACAGAAATGGCTCGAGATCGCTGCCCGCTTTCCGGCCATGTCGGCCGACGAGCGCCAGCGTATCCAGGAGCGCATGACCGAATGGGCACGCATGAGCCCGGACGAGCGCGGCCGGGCACGGCTGCAGTTCCAGCAGGCACGTCAAGTCAGCCCGCAGGAGCGCCAGTCGCGCTGGGACGCTTATCTGGCGCTGCCGCTCGAGGAGCGCAAGGCCCTGGCCAAGAGCGCCAGTGTCGTGCCGCCCGTGTCCAAGCGCGGCTCGACGCCGCCGGTCGGCAAGACCTCGGATCCGGCATCGGCCGCGCCCAACCAGAAAATCAATGTAGTTAACGCCCCATCGGTGCAGTCTGCGCCGAAATCGATCGCGCCCACCGTCGTCCAGGCCAAACCCGGCGCCAGCACCACGCTCATCTCGAAGACCGCAGACCCACCTGCGCATGCCCAGGTGGGCCAGCCGAAGATCGCCGCCACTCAGGGGCTCGTGAACCGCAGCACGCTTTTGCCGCAGACCGGGCCGCAAAGCCAGCCGGCTGCCGCGCCAGGTGCTGCCGCGAGTGCCGGCAAGCGTTGATGCGGTCTGCTGGCATGGCGGCGCCGCTCGAGGCGCCGGGGCTCAGGCGACGCATGGCCTGTTTCTTCTATGAAGGCGTGCTGCTCTTCGGCGTGCTCATGATCGCCGCGCTGTTGTATGGCCTGGTCACGCAGCAGCGACACGCCCTCGTCGGCATGCGCGGTCTGCAGGCCTTTCTGTTCCTGGTGCTGGGCCTGTACTTCGTCTGGTTCTGGTCGCACGGCGGGCAGACGGTGGCCATGAAGACCTGGCACATCCGGCTGCTCACCAAGGACAGCCAGCCCGTACCTGTTGCGCGCGCCGTGCTGCGCTACCTGTCGAGCTGGCTCTGGTTCGTTCCGGCGCTGGCCGTCGTCCAGGTGGTCGGCCTCAGGACAGGGGTGTCGATTGCCGCTGCCTTGGTGGTCGGTACTTTGGTCTATCTGGCACTCGCGCGCCTGAACACGCAGCGCCAGTACTTGCACGACCTGCTCTGCGGAACACGGCTGGTGTACTGGCCAGCCACGCCGCGTCAGCGTTGACTGGCACAACCCGACTCGGTGCGCAATTCGTCGCGGGCACAATGCGCGCTGCATGGACCACGTCGCCTCCCCGCACAGCGCGCGCGCACCTCGACCGCCGCTGTCGCTGTGCGTCTATTGCGGCTCGAGGCTGGGCAGTTCACCGGCCTTCGAGGCCGCGGCGCACGAGACCGGCAGGTTGATCGGCCATCTGGGCTGGCAACTGGTGTATGGCGGCGGGCGCGCCGGACTGATGGGCACGGTGGCCGACGCAGCCCTGGCCGCGGGTGCCCGGGTGGTGGGGGTCATTCCGCAGTCACTGATGCAGCGAGAACTGGGGCACCCGGGCCTGAGTGAACTGCACGTGGTGCAAAGCATGCACCAGCGCAAGACCCTGATGGCCGAGCGCAGCGATGCCTTTCTCGCCCTGCCCGGCGGCATCGGCACGCTTGAAGAGCTGTTCGAGGTCTGGACCTGGCGCCAGCTTGGCTATCACGACAAGCCACTTGGCCTGCTCAACACCACGGGCTACTACGATGCATTGCTGAGCTTCATCGCCGCCACGGTGAACGGGGGCTTCGTCACGCCTTCGCAGCGCGCATTGCTCGAGGTGGACACGCACGCCGCGCCCTTGCTGGACAGGCTAGGGCAACTGGTCACCGCGGCCACCGCGCCGGATGACTACTCGCGCATCTAAACGGCCGCCTCGTCGGTTTCACCGGTGCGGATACGCACCACCTGCTCTACGGCGGTCACGAAGATCTTGCCGTCACCGATCTTGCCGGTCTTGGCGGCCTTGACGATGCTTTCGATGCAGCGCTCGACATCGGCATCCTTCACCACGACCTCGATCTTCATCTTCGGCAGGAAGTCGACCACGTACTCGGCGCCTCTATACAGCTCGGTGTGGCCCTTCTGGCGCCCGAAGCCCTTGACCTCGGTGACGGTCAGCCCGGACACGCCGACGTCGCCCAGTGCCTCTCGCACCTCTTCCAGTTTGAACGGCTTGATGATGGCGGTGATCTGCTTCATGGACTGGCCCTCGGGAAAACAATGCACTGAGCGGATTTAATCATGGATCGTCTCGCGCCGGCACGCCTGCTGCGCCTGAACACACGATCGATGCGGCTTCAATGCAGGCGACAAAGGACGGCGCCGCAGGTGTCGCACCAGGACCGTACCCCGCGCACCTGGCTGACGCATGAGCCCATCGGCACACGAAGCCGTGCTTCAACCTAAGATCGCCGGCTTGCAACAGCAGCGGGACGAGCCACGCTGCGCCTGCCCGGCTGCCCCCGAAGGCAAACAGCGTAAGAACGATGCATGGAGAGTGCCGGATGAGTGCAGGTCGCGACCCGAAGGACCACGTGATCCGGGTGTTCGACCAACCCGCTCAGGTGGAGGCCCATGAGTGGAACGCATTGCTCGAAGCACAGTCCGCCCCGACCCCGTTCATGCGCCACGAATACCTGCTGGCCCTGCACCAGTCGGGCAGCGCCGTGGCCGAGACCGGTTGGGCCCACCAGTTGCTCGGCATGCACCAGGGCAACGACCTGGTCGCCGCATGCCCGGTGTATCTGAAGAGCCACTCGTATGGCGAGTATGTCTTCGATTGGGCCTGGGCCGACGCCTACCAGCGCCACGGCCTGCACTACTACCCCAAGCTGTTGTGCGCCGTACCGTTCACGCCCGTGCCTGGCAGCCGCTTGCTGGCACGCGATGCCGCATCGCGCAGGCTGCTGTTGCGCGCGATGCGGCAGATCTGCCAAAGCAATGAGCTGTCCTCGGCGCACCTGTTGTTCATGGACGATGACGACCGGCAGGCGGCCGCAGCCGAGGGCTGGATGCTGCGCCAGACAGTGCAGTTCCACTGGCTCAACCGGCAGCCTGAAGGCTATTCAGGCTTCGACGACTTCCTGTCCAGCCTGCAACGCGACAAGCGCAAGAAGATCGCGCAGGAGCGCCGCCGCGTCGTCGAAGCCGGCGTCACCTTCAGTGCCCATGAAGGCGAGCAGATCGATGCTTCGCTGTGGGACTTCTTCCACGACTGTTACACCCGTACCTACGCCGCCCACCATTCGACGCCGTACCTGAACCGCGATTTCTTCGCGCGCATGCAGCGCACCATGGCCCGGCATTGGGTAATGTTCGTCGCGCATCGCTGCGGCCAGCGCATCGGCGCGTCGCTGCTGGCCATCGATGGCCAGCGGGGCCATGCCTATGGACGCTATTGGGGCTGTACCGAGTACGTGCCCTGCCTGCACTTCGAGGCCTGCTACTACCAACCCTTGAGCTGGTGCATCGAGCACGGCTATGCGCGCTTCGAAGGTGGCGCGCAGGGCGAGCACAAGATGGCGCGCGGGCTGCTGCCGGTGCTCACGCATTCAGCACACTGGCTCAGCCACCCCGGGTTCAGCGATGCGGTGGCGCGGCACCTGCAGCGCGAAGGCGCCGGCATCGAGGCTTACGTGGATGAACTGCGCGAGCGCAATCCGTTCAAAGGGGACGCGGCGGCCTGAGGCTGGAAACAAGACTGCGGCAGGGTTGCGCTTCCTGCCCCGCGCAGGCGGCGATGCGACAGCCAGCCCTACTTCTTCAGCTTCTTCCAGTTGGCTATGCCCGAGGTGATCTCGGCATGCGCACTGGCGACGCCCTCCCAGCCCTTGATCTTGACCCACTTGCCGGGCTCGAGATCCTTGTAGTGCTCGAAGAAGTGCTGGATGGTCTTCAGACGCAGCGGGTTCAAATCCTCGGGCTTGCTCCATCCCGAATAGATCGACAGGATGCGGTCGATCGGCACCGCCAGCAGCTTGTTGTCGCCACCCGCCTCGTCTTCCATGCCCAGCAGACCCAAGGCCCTGCAGGTCACCACCACCCCCGGAATGAGGGGCACCGGCGTGATCACCAGCACGTCCACCGGGTCACCGTCGTCGGACAGGGTGTTCGGGATATAGCCATAGTTGCACGGGTAATGCATGGCCGTGCCCATGAAGCGGTCGACGAAGAGCGCGCCGGTCTCGTGATCCACCTCGTACTTGATCGGATCCGCATTCATCGGGATCTCGATGATCACGTTGAACTCTTCCGGAGCCTTGGTTCCCGGGGTGACGTTGTGCAGGCTCATCCTGACCTTTCAGTTGATCTCGGGAACGAATTCTATGGTCGCCGATTACCACGGGCTGACGCGGATCAAGAAACCGGCAACGCAGGAAAACACCCAGCCGGATGCTTGGCGTTTTCCCGTAGTATGCGCCCCGCGATCCGCCCCCCGCCTCGGCTGCGCCCGGCCGCTTCGATGGGAGAGAGAACATGGGACGCATCATCCACACGGCCTGAACGCGTAAAGGAACTATCTTGATATCGACCTCAATGGCGTTGAACATTGCGCTGGTGTGCGGCCTCGCTGCCGTGCTCTACGGCTTCATCCAGCGCAGCTGGATCCTGAAGCAGGACGCGGGCAACGCCCGCATGCAGGAGATCGCCGCTGCCATCCAGCAAGGCGCCGCGGCCTACCTGGCACGCCAGTACAAGACCATCGCCATGGTCGGGGTGGTGCTCGCAATCCTGATCGCCGTCTTCCTGGACGTGACCAGCGCCGTGGGCTTCGTGCTCGGCGCGGTGCTGTCGGGGGCCTGCGGCTTCATCGGCATGAACGTCTCGGTGCGCGCCAACGTGCGCACCGCGCAGGCCGCCACCAAGGGCATCGGCCCGGCGCTGGACGTGGCCTTCAAGGGCGGCGCCATCACCGGCATGCTGGTGGTTGGCCTCGGCCTGCTGGGCGTGGGCATCTTCTTCTGGTACCTGATCGGCAGCGCGGCTGCCAATGCCACGCTGCCAGCGGTGCTCAAGCCGCTGCTCGGCTTTGCCTTCGGCTCGTCGCTGATCTCGATCTTCGCGCGCCTGGGCGGCGGCATCTTCACCAAGGGCGCCGACGTCGGCGCCGACCTGGTGGGCAAGGTCGAAGCCGGCATTCCCGAAGACGACCCGCGCAACCCAGCGGTCATCGCCGACAACGTGGGCGACAACGTCGGCGACTGCGCCGGCATGGCGGCCGACCTGTTCGAGACCTATGCGGTGACGATCATCGCCACCATGGCGCTGGGTGCGCTGGTCGTCACCGCCGCGCCGATCCAGGCCGTGGTGTACCCGCTGCTGCTGGGCGGCGTGTCGATCATCGCCTCGATCATCGGCTGCTACTTCGTCAAGGCCAGCCCGGGCATGAAGAACGTGATGCCGGCGTTGTACAAGGGCCTGGCGGTGGCCGGCGTGCTGTCGCTGATCGCCTTCTACTTCGTCACCGCTGCGGTCATGCCGGCGGACGCCCTGGGCGCGGGCACGCACATGAAGCTGTTCGGCGCCTGCGCCGTCGGCCTGGTGCTGACCGCTGCGCTGGTGTGGGTCACCGAGTACTACACCGGCACGCAGTACAAGCCGGTGCAGCACATCGCGCAGGCCTCGACCACCGGCCACGGCACCAACATCATTGCCGGCCTGGGCGTGTCGATGCGTTCCACCGCCTGGCCGGTGATCTTCGTGTGCATCGCCATCCTGCTGTCCTACAACCTGGCGGGGCTGTACGGCATCGCCGTGGCCGCCACTTCGATGCTGAGCATGGCCGGCATCGTCGTCGCACTCGACGCCTACGGCCCGATCACCGACAACGCCGGCGGCATCGCCGAGATGGCCGAACTGCCGAAGAGCGTGCGCGACATCACCGACCCGCTAGACGCGGTGGGCAACACCACCAAGGCGGTGACCAAGGGCTACGCCATCGGCTCGGCCGGCCTGGCCGCGCTGGTGCTGTTTGCCGACTACACCCATTCGCTCGAAGCGCGCGGCATGAGCATCAGTTTCGACCTGAGCGACCCGAAAGTCATCGTCGGCCTGTTCATCGGCGGCCTGATCCCCTACCTGTTTGGCGCCATGGCGATGGAGGCCGTGGGCCGCGCCGCCGGTTCGGTGGTGGTCGAGGTGCGCAGGCAGTTCCGCGAAATCAAGGGCATCATGGAGGGCACGGCCAAGCCCGAGTACGGCGTGGCGGTGGACATGCTGACCAAGGCCGCGATCAAGGAAATGATGATCCCGTCATTGCTGCCGGTGGTGGTGCCGGTGGTGGTCGGCCTGACACTTGGCCCTGCCGCACTGGGCGGGTTGCTGATGGGCACCATCGTCACCGGCCTGTTCGTCGCCATCTCGATGTGCACGGGCGGCGGTGCCTGGGACAACGCCAAGAAGTACATCGAAGACGGCCACCACGGCGGCAAGGGCAGCGAGACGCACAAGGCCGCCGTCACCGGCGATACCGTGGGCGACCCGTACAAGGACACCGCCGGCCCGGCCGTCAACCCGCTGATCAAGATCATCAACATCGTGGCGCTGCTGATCGTGCCGCTGCTGCCCATGCCCAGCGGCAGCCAGGCGACTGCGCACGGCGCAGCCGCGCCGACCGCCGTGGCGGCGGTGGCCGTTCCGGCGGTGGCCGTGCCGGCAATCGTCGAAGTCGCCAGATTCACGGTCGAGGGCGGCGTGGTGAAGTTCTATTTCGCTCCCGGCAAGGCCGATCTGGCCAGTGGTGCGGCAACAGCGCTGGTGGATGTCGGCAAGGGTGTGGCCGGCGGCAAGAAAGCCGTCATCAGCGGCTACCACGACGCCACGGGTGACGCGGCGGCAAACGCGGAGCTGGCCAAGCAGCGTGCCTTCACGGTGCGCGACACCCTCAGGCAAATCGGCGTGCCGGACGACAAGATCGAGCTGAAGAAGCCCGAACAGCTCACCGGCACCGGCCCCAACGCCGAAGCGCGCCGCGTCGAGGTCACGCTCGAATAGCGTACCGTCAAGGCAAGAAGCCAAAGGCCCTGGTTCTTGCGAGCCAGGGCCTTCTTGCTTCGGCAGACCGATTCATACGGATTTGCGTTTGGCAATGGCAGATGCGCCCCCAGTGGATGGGCTGCTTACGGCGCAAAGCCGCCGAATACAAGCAGCCTTCACCGCAGAGGAACGAAGGACGCAGAGGTTCGCAGAGAAATCCAGGAAACGATTTGAATCCATTGCATTTCCTCTGCGCCAACTCTGCGTCCTCCGCTGCTCTGCGGTGA
>DASQFA010000353.1:0-20483 GCA_035633375.1 Rubrivivax sp. | reverse complement strand
ATTTTGCTGCAGAGCTGCATGCGCCCGGCTTGCATAACCTGCGCAATGCGCTGGCAGCAACGGCAGCAGCGGTGGCGCTGCAGGTGCCGCCTGCGCTGATTGCGGCCGGGCTGGAAAAGTTCAGCGGCGTCGCCGGACGTTTGCAGCGCAGGACTGCATTGCATGGTGCGCTGGTGATTGATGACAGTTACAACGCCAACCCGGCGTCGCTGCGGGCGGCCATGCAAGTACTGGTGCAGGCGCCGGGAAAAAGAATTCTGGTGTTGGGCGATATGGGCGAACTGGGCATCGAAGCTGCAAGAATGCATGCTGAAATGGGTGCGGAGGCGCGCGAGCTGGGCGTGAATAAATTGTTCGCGCTGGGCGAGTTAAGCAGTTACGCGGTGAAAGAATTTGGTGCAGGGGCGCAACACTTTCAGCACATCGAAGGCCTGCTGGACGCGTTGAAAGCAGAGCTGGGAAAAGACTGCACCGTGCTGGTAAAGGGCTCGCGCTTTATGAAGATGGAAAGAATTGTTAAAGAATTGGTGATTGTGTAGCTCGGGCTGAAACCCGGGCTACAAGTAATTTCAAGGAGAAAAAAATGTTATTGGCACTGACACAGTGGTTGGCGCAGGACATACGGACATTCAGCGTATTTAATTACATCACGCTGCGCGCCGTGCTGTCCGCGCTGACCGCGCTGCTGATTACTTTCATGCTCGGCCCATACATGATACGCAAACTGACTGCCTACAAGATAGGCCAGTCAGTGCGCAGCGATGGCCCGCAAACTCACCTGATCAAGGCCGGCACGCCGACCATGGGGGGCGCGCTGATACTGGTTGCGATCGGTATCACGACGCTGCTGTGGGGAGATCTGCGCAACCACTATATCTGGGTGGTATTGCTGACGACGCTGGGATTTGGCGCGATAGGCTGGGTAGACGACTACCGCAAGGTGGTGCACCGCAATCCCAAAGGCTTGTCGGCGCGGGCAAAGATGGCGGGACAATCGGTCATCGCGCTGGCGGTTGCGGTGTATCTGTGGCAGAACGCCAGCTTGCCTGCGCATACCGAGCTGATTGTGCCCTTCTTCAAGTTTATGGTGTTTCCGCTGGGCGTGGTGGCCTTCATCGTGATGGCCTATCTGGTGATCGTCGGCACCAGCAATGCGGTGAATCTGACCGACGGCCTGGACGGGCTGGCGATCATGCCGGTGGTGATGGTCGGCACGGCGCTGGGCGTGTTCGCCTATGTCGTCGGTAGCTCGGTGTTCTCGAAGTACCTGCTGTTCCCCTACATTCCCGGCGCCGGCGAACTGCTCATCTTCTGCGCCGCGATGGCCGGCGCGGGCCTGGCCTTCCTGTGGTTCAACACCCATCCGGCGCAGGTCTTCATGGGTGACGTCGGCGCGCTCGCGCTGGGTGGCGCGCTCGGCACCATCGCCGTCATCACGCGCCAGGAAATCGTGCTCGGCATCATGGGCGGCATCTTCGTCGTCGAGGCGCTGTCGGTGATGGCACAGGTGAGCTGGTTCAAGTACACGAAGAAGAAGACCGGCACCGGCCGGCGCATCCTGAAGATGGCGCCGCTGCACCACCACTTCGAGAAGTCCGGCTGGACCGAGACGCAGGTGGTGGTGCGCTTCTGGATCATCACCATGCTGCTTTGCCTGATCGGCCTGGCGAGCCTCAAACTGAGATGAGCACGCTGCAAGGGCAACAGGTGCTGGTGTTGGGACTGGGCGAGTCCGGGCTGGCGATGGCGCGCTGGTGCGCGCGCAGCGGCGCTGGCGTGACGGTGTGGGACTCACGCGAAACCCCGCCGATGGGTGAGGCACTCAAGGCGTGCCTGCCCGACGTGAAGGTGCTTTCGGGCGTGCTGCGCGAGGCGCAACTCGACGGCGTGCAGCGCGTACTGAAGAGCCCTGGCCTGGCGCCGCACGACGAGCGCATCGCGCCCTTGCTGGCGGGGGCTCGCACGCGCGGTGTCGCGGTGCAGGGCGAGCTCGATCTGTTCGTCGAGGCGATGGCCGCGCTGAAGGCCGAACGCGGTTATGCGCCGCGGCTGCTGGCCATCACCGGCACCAACGGCAAGACCACCACCACCGCGTTGACGGCGCTGCTCGTCGAGCGTGCGGGCCACGGCGTCGCGGCAGCGGGCAACATCGGGCCGACGCTGCTGGACACGCTGCGGCAGGCGCTGGACGCGGCCGCATCGACGGGTGAGCAGGCACAGCCGTTGCCCGAGGTGTGGGTGCTGGAGCTGTCGAGCTTCCAGCTCGAGGGCGTGGCCGGCTTCGAGCCCGACGCAGCCGCGGTGCTGAACCTCACGCAGGACCACCTCGACTGGCACGGCACGATGCAAGCCTACGGCGCGGCCAAGGCGCGGGTCTTCGGGCGGCACGCGACGATGGTCGTGAACCGCGACGACGCGCTGGTGCTTGCCATGGTGCCCGTGCCGCCCACGGCCGACACCGCGCGCAAGGCCAGGGCGGCGAAGTTCGTGCCGCGGCGCGTGCTGCAGTTCGGCGTGGGTGCGCCGCAGCAGCCTGGCGACTTCGGCCTGGTCGAACAAGGCGGCATGGCCTGGCTGGCGCGCGCGTTGCCGCTGGACGAGGGCCCGAAGCCGCGCAAGGGCGAGGCTGCCGAGTGGCACCTGCAGCTGCTGATGCCGGCCGATGCCTTGCGCATCCGCGGCCGCCACAACGCCGCCAACGCGCTGGCGGCGCTGGCGCTGGCCAGCGCCATCGGCATGCCGCTGGCGCCGATGCTGCATGCGCTGCGCGAGTATCGCGGCGAGCCGCACCGCGTCGCGCCGCTGGCCATCGTCGCCGGCATCGAGGCCTTCGACGACAGCAAAGGCACGAACGTCGGCGCCACCGTGGCCGCTCTCGAAGGCCTGGGCCAGGAGCGGCAGCCGGGCAAGCTGGTGGTGATCCTCGGCGGAGACGGCAAAGGCCAGGACTTCCACCCGCTGGCCGCGCCGGTGGCGCGTTATGCGCGCGCGGTGGCGCTGATCGGCCGCGACGCCGCGGCCATCGAAGGCGTGCTCGCCGGGCAGTGCGTGCCGATGCAAGGACACAGCAGCCTGGAAGCCGCCACCGCCTGGTGCTTCGCGCAGGCGCTGCCCGGCGACGCGGTGCTGCTCAGCCCGGCCTGTGCCAGCCTGGACATGTTCCGCAATTACAACCACCGGGCGGAGGTGTTTGCGCGCAGCGTGCACCAGCTCGCAGCTGAACATGGCGAGGTGGCGGTTTGAGCACCACCCGCGCGCGTCAGAGCTGGCTCGCCCGGTGGGCGCAGGCCCTGCCGTGGCGCAGGGTCGACAACTCGCTGCCGGTGCGCGACCAGGTGCAGGTCACGCCGCAGCGCAACACCAGCCTGAGCGGCTTCGACCGGCCGCTGGTGTGGGTCACCGCGGCCTTGCTCGCGCTCGGCCTGGTGATGGTCTATTCGGCCTCGATCGCGCTGCCCGACAGCCCGCGCTTCGCACGCTATTCGCCCACCCACTTCCTGACGCGGCATGCGCTGTCGCTGGGCCTGGGCTTCGTCGCCGGGCTGATTGCGCTGCAGGTGCCGGTGAGCGCGTGGGAGAAGTACGCGCCATGGTGCTTCGTCGTCAGCTTAGGCCTGCTGGTGGCGGTGCTGATCCCGCAGGTCGGCCTCGAGGTCAACGGCGCACGCCGCTGGCTGCCGCTGGGCCTGATGAACTTCCAGCCCAGCGAGCTTGCCAAGCTGGGCATCGCGCTGTATGCCGCCAGCTACATGGTGCGCAAGATGGACGTGAAGGAAAACTTCATGCAGGCGGTGTGGCCGATGGCGGTGGCCCTGGGCCTGATCGGCATGCTGCTGCTGGCCGAGCCCGATATGGGCGCCTTCTTGGTCATCGCCATGATTGCACTGGGCATCCTGTTCCTGGGCGGCGTGAACGGGCGCATGTTCGCACTCGGCGTGGCCGTGCTGGCGGGGGCCTTCGCGCTGATGATCTTGTTGAGCCCGTGGCGCGCGCAGCGCATCTTTGCCTACCTCGACCCGTGGAACCCGCTGTATGCGCAGGGCAAGGCCTACCAGCTGACGCATTCGCTGATCGCCTTCGGCCGCGGCGAGATCTTCGGCCAAGGGCTTGGGGCGAGTGTCGAGAAGCTGCACTATCTGCCGGAGGCGCACACCGATTTCCTGCTGGCGGTGATTGGCGAGGAACTGGGCTTCGTCGGCGTGTGCGCGGTCATCGTGGCCTTCTTCTGGCTGACCCGGCGCATCTTCGTCATCGGCCGCCAGGCGGTGGCGCTGGACCGTGTCTTCGCCGGGCTGATGGTGCAGGGCATCGGCATCTGGATGGGCGGCCAAGCCTTCATCAACATGGGCGTGAACCTGGGCGTGCTGCCCACCAAGGGCCTGACGCTGCCGCTGCTGAGCTACGGCGGCTCGGCCATCCTGGTTAACCTGATCGCGCTGGCCATCGTGCTGCGCGTCGACATGGAAAGCCGGGCGCTCATGCGTGGGGGGCGTGCATGAGCATGAAAAATGGGCAGCCTTCACCGCAGAGTCGCAGAGGGCGCAGAGGTAACGCAGAGGAATGCAGCAATCTCTCTATCTTCTCTGTGCTTCTCTGCGCCCTCTGCGGCTCTGCGGTGAAAGAGTCCGCAGCCATAGCGAGCATGCCATGAGCCACCTCGTCATCATGGCCGCAGGCACCGGTGGCCACATCATCCCGGGGCTGGCAGTGGCGCGCGAGATGCAGCGCCGCGGCTGGAGCGTCAGCTGGCTGGGCACGCGCGAGGGCATGGAGAACAAGCTCGTGCCGCCGAGCGGCATCGTTCTCGACCGCATCGGCTTCAATGGCCTGCGCGGCAAGGGGTTGATGCATTCGCTCACCGGCGGCCTGCGCCTGCTCAAGGCCTTCTGGGACTGCCTGGCCATCCTGCGCCGGCGCAGCGCCGACGCCGTGCTCGGCATGGGCGGCTATGTCTGCTTCCCCGGCGGCATGATGGCCTCGCTGCTGAGCAAGCCGCTGGTGCTGGTGAATGCCGATGCCTCGCTGCTGATGAGCAACAAGGCCCTGCTGCCGGTGGCCGACTGCGTGGCCTTCGGCTTCGACGGTGCCGCCGCGGCGCGAACGAAACTGGCTGTGGTCACCGGCAATCCGGTGCGCACGCAGATCGAGGCCTTGGCCACGCCTGACGAGCGCTTTGCCGGGCGCAGCGGTGCGCTGCAGGTGCTGGTGGTCGGCGGCAGCCTGGGCGCGAAGGTGCTGAACGACACGCTGCCGGCGGCCTTGCAGCACATGCTGGCGAACCAGCGCCCGCGCATCACGCACCAGACCGGCGCCGCGCACATCGATGCGGTACGCAGCGCCTATCGCGACGCCGGGGTCGAGGCCGAACTGCTGCCCTTCATCGACGACATGGCGTTAAGGCTGGCGGCTTGCGACCTGATCGTCTGCCGCGCCGGGGCGGTGACGGTGAGCGAGCTGTGCGCCGCCGGCGTGCCCAGCATCCTGGTGCCGTTGATCGTCAGCACCACCGCGCACCAGCGCGACAACGCCGAGTACATGGCGCGGCACGGCGCCGCAGTGCATCTGCCGCAAGGCGAACTGGATGCGCCACGGCTGGCGCAACTGCTGCGCGGCCTGGACCGCAGCGAGCTGCTGCGCATGGCCGAGAAAGCGCGCGCGCTGGCGAAGCCGCACGCCGCCGCGCGCGTGGCCGATCAGATCGAGCGCCTTATGAAAAAGGGGGCGGCGTGAGCAGACGAAACCAACACTTCACCGCAGAGTACGCAGAGGACGCAGAGTTAGCGCAGAGGAATTGCAATCAGTCTTTCTCTGCGAACCTCTGCGCCCTCCGCGCCTCTGCGGTGAATGAATTGGCTTTCGACCGCAGAGGCCGCACATGAAACACGCGGTCAAGCACATCCACTTCGTCGGCGTCGGCGGCGCGGGCATGAGCGGCATTGCCGAGATCCTGCACAACCTGGGCTACACCGTGTCCGGCTCGGACCAGCACGACGGCGCCACCTCGCGCCGGCTGGCCGGGCTTGGCATCCGTGTCTTCATCGGCCACGATGCGGCGCACATCGCCGGGGCGGAAGCCGTGGTCACCTCCACCGCCGTGAAGGGCGACAACCCCGAGGTGATTGCAGCTCGCGCCAAACGGGTGCCGGTGGTGCCGCGCGCGGTGATGCTGGCTGAGCTGATGCGCCTGAAGCGCGGCATCGCCATCGCCGGCACGCACGGCAAGACGACGACCACCTCGCTCGTCACCAGCATGCTCGCCGAAGCCGGGCTCGACCCGACCTTCGTCGTCGGCGGGCTGCTGCACAGCGTCGGCGCCAATTCGCGCCTGGGTGCGGGCGACTACATCGTGGTCGAGGCCGACGAGAGCGACGCCTCGTTCCTGAACCTGAACCCGATCCTGTCGGTGGTGACGAATATCGACGCCGACCACATGGAAACCTACGGCCACGATTTCGCGCGGCTGAAGGCGGCCTTCGTCGACTTCGTGCACCGCATGCCTTTCTACGGCGCGGCCATCCTTTGCGCCGACGATCCCGGCGTGCGCTCGATCATCCCGATGATCTCGCGCCCGGTGGTCACCTACGGCCTGGACGAAGGCATGCAGGTGCGCGCGGTCGAAGTGCAGGCGCTGCCGGGCGGGCAGATGCGCTTCATCGCACAGCGGCGCAACGGCATGGCCATGCCCGACCTGCAGATCACGCTCAACCTGCCCGGCGAGCACAACGTGCGCAATGCGCTGGCGGCACTGGCCGTGGCCACCGAGCTGGAGCTGCCGGATGCGCCGATGGTCAAGGCGCTGGCTGCCTTCAGCGGTGTGGCCCGGCGCTTCCAGCGCTACGGCGAGCTGGCGGTGGCGGCCGGCGGCAGCTTCACGCTGGTCGACGACTACGGCCACCATCCGGTAGAGATGGCGGCCGTCATCGCCGCGGCGCGCGGTGCCTTCCCGGGGCGGCGCCTGATGCTGGCCTTCCAGCCGCACCGCTACACGCGCACACGCGACTGTTTCGAGGATTTCGTCAAGGTCATGGGCACGGCCGATGCCGTGCTGCTGACCGAGGTCTACGCCGCTGGCGAGGCACCGATCGTCGCTGCCGACGGCCGCGCGCTGGCGCGTGCGTTGCGCGTGGCCGGCAAGGTGGACCCGCTCTTCGTCGACGCGGTGTCCGACCTGGCATTGGCCATTGCCGAGCAGGTGCGCGACGGCGACGTGGTGATTGCCATGGGCGCCGGTTCCATCGGCACCGTGGCGCACCAACTGACCGAACTGCGCGGTCCTGCCAGGGGAGCCGGGAAATGAACCCGATCGCCAGATCGATGGGCAAGGTGGCCGTGCTGATGGGCGGCGACTCGGCCGAACGCCAGGTCTCGCTGATGTCCGGCACCGGCGTGCTGAATGCGCTGCTGTCGCAGGGCGTGGATGCCAGCGCCTTCGACCCGGCGCACACCGATCTGTCGGAGCTGAAGAGTGAAGGCTTCGATCGCGTCTTCGTCGCGCTGCACGGCCGCCATGGCGAAGACGGCACGGTGCAGGGCGCACTGGAACTGCTGGGCATCCCCTACACCGGCTCGGGCGTGATGGCCTCGGCCATCGCCATGGACAAGGTCATGACCAAGCGGGTGTGGGTGGCCGAAGGGCTGCCCACGCCGCGCTGGGTGCGGCTGTCGCGTGACGAACTGGGTAACGCCGATCTGGCCCGCGAGCGACTGCGCGAGGTGCCCGATCGTGTCGGCCTGCCGCTGATCGTGAAGCCGCCGCGCGAAGGCTCGTCGATCGGCATCACCAAGGTGCTGGGCCCCATTGACGTAGATCGGCAGATGCACGACGCGGTGCAGCTGGCCACGCGCTACGACCCCGATGTGCTGTGCGAGGAGTTCATCGAAGGCATCGAGCTCACCTGCCCGGTGCTGGGCGAGGGTGCCCATGCCCGCGCGCTGCCGGTGATCCGCATCGATGCGCCCGACGGCAACTACGACTTCGAGCACAAGTACTTTTCCGACGACACCGGCTACCGTTGCCCGAGCGGCCTGGCCGAGGCCGAAGAGCTGGAGGTGCAGCGCCTGACGCTCGCGGCCTACCGTGCGCTGGGCTGCCGCGGCTGGGGCCGCGCCGACCTGATGCTGCGCGAGAGCGACCGTCGCATCTTCCTGCTGGAGATGAACACCTCGCCCGGCATGACCGGGCACTCGCTGGTGCCGATGTCGGCGCGTGCGGCCGGCATGAGCTACGAACAGTTGTGCCTGCACCTGCTGGCGCAGGCTGCGCTGGACGGCGCGCCGCGTGCCAAAGCCTGATGCCATGGCCAGCCTTGCCGAAGCGCAGCGCCCCATGCCCATCGACATCCGTCTGATGAACGGCGTGGCCAGCACCTTGTTCGTGTTGGTCGGCGCGGCGCTGCTTGCCGCCGCCATGTTGTGGTTGTCGCGAGCGCCGTGGTTGAGCATCCGCGTCATCCAGCTCGAAGGCGACCTGCAACGCAACAGTGTCGCCACCATCCGTGCGAATGCCGCGCCGCGGCTGGCCGGCAATTTCATCTCCATGGATCTGGACAAGGCGCGCGCCGCCTTCGAGTCGGTGCCCTGGGTGCGCCAGGCGACGCTGCGCCGCATCTGGCCCGACCGGCTGGCGGTGCGCCTGGCCGAACACAGGCCGGTGGCGCTGTGGCAGGGCGAAGATGGCAACGAGCGCCTGGTCAACGAGTTCGGGGAGGTCTTCGAAGCCAATGTCGGCGACGTCGAGGACGACGGCCTGGCCAGCTTCTCCGGGCCCGACGGCAGCTCGGCACAGATGCTGGCGATGTACCGCCGGCTGGCGCCGCTGTTTGCGGCGATGGGCCTGGACGTGCAGTCGCTGCAGCTGTCGGGCCGCGGCTCGTGGCGCGCCGAACTCGACAGCGGCGCCCATGTCGACCTCGGCCGCGGCAGCGCGGACGAACTGGCGGCGCGCACCGAGCGTTTCCTGCTCTCGCTCAGCCAGGTGACCGGCCGCTACGAGCGCGAACTGGAGCACGCCGACCTGCGCCACGCCGACGGTTATGCGGTGCGCCTGCGCGGCATCACCACCACGATCGTTCCGGCCGGCACGGCCACCAAGAAGCCCCGATAGGACACAGCATGAGACAGCCCCCACGCTCATTTCTTTCGCTGCCATGCGGCCTGCATGCCGCATGGCCTTCGCCGGCCACTCGCGAGCGCACAGGCACTCGCTCGGCGCGGGCTCAGCCCCCCGCGGGGGCGCCAGTGCCCCTGGTCCACGCGAGTGGGCCCCT
The DNA here is from genome assembly GCA_035633375.1 of Rubrivivax sp. Lineage (GTDB taxonomy): Bacteria > Pseudomonadota > Gammaproteobacteria > Burkholderiales > Burkholderiaceae_C > Rubrivivax. The sequence continues at coordinate 11,217 of DASQFA010000353.1, read as the reverse complement.
TCGTGGCCCGTGGCGGCCGGGCGGGCACTGATATGGCCAAGGAAAACAAGGATCTCGTGGTCGGCCTGGACATCGGCACCGCCAAGGTGATGGCGGTGGTGGCCGAGGTGCTGGCCGGTGGCGAACTGCGCGTCGCCGGCCTCGGCGTGGCTACCACGCATGGCCTGAAGCGCGGCGTGGTGGTGAACATCGACGCCACGGTGCAGAGCATCCAGGAGGCGCTGAAAGAGGCCGAGATGATGGCCGCGTGCAAGATTGCCAGCGTCTACACCGGCATCACCGGCAGCCACATCCGCGGCCAGAACTCCACCGGCATGGTGATCGTGCGCGACAACCGCGAGGTGACACCGGTGGACGTGGCGCGCGTGGTGGAAACCGCCAAGGCCATCAACATCCCCAATGACCAGCGCCTGCTGCTGGTGGAGCCGCAGGAATTCGTCATCGACGGCCATGAGGTGAAGGAACCGGTGGGCATGAGCGGCAGCCGCCTCGAGGTCAAGGTGCACATCGTCACCGGCGCGCAGAGCGCCGCCGAGAACATCCTGAAATGCGTGCGCCGCTGCGGGCTGGAGGTGGAGCGCCTGGTGCTGAACCCGAGCGCGTCCAGCGCCGGCGTGCTCAGCGCCGACGAGAAGGACCTGGGCGTGGCGCTGGTCGACATCGGCGCCGGCACCACCGACGTGGCCATCTTCACCGACGGCGCCATCCGCCACACCGCGGTGATCCCGATTGCCGGCGACCTGATCACCAGCGACATCGCCATGGCGCTGCGCACGCCGACCAAGGACGCCGAAGAGATCAAGGTGGAATACGGCGTGGCCAAGCAGCTGCTGGCCGACCCGAACCAGGAGATCGAGGTGCCGGGCCTGGGCGACCGCGCGCCGCGCAAGTTGAGCCGCCAGGCGCTGGCCGGCGTGATCGAGCCGCGTGTCGAGGAGATCTTCTCGCTCGTGCACCAGGTCATCCGGCAAAGCGGCTACGAGGAACTGCTGTCCAGCGGCATCGTGTTGACCGGTGGCACGGCGGTGATGCCGGGCATGGTGGAGCTGGGCGAGGACATCTTCTTGAAGCCCGTGCGCAAGGGCCTGCCGCTGTACAGCGGGCCGTTGTCGGACATGGTGGCCAACCCGCGCTCGGCCACGGTCATGGGCTTGCTGGAAGAAGCCCGTTCGGCGCGAGCGCGCGGCCTGAAGGCGGCGGCGCAGGCGGGGTCGGTGAAGACCGTCGTGGGCCGCGCCAAGGATTGGTTTCTGGGCAATTTCTAGGTGCGACGCAAGGTGGATGCAAGTTCGTCGCCGCTGAGGCTTCGTTTTGGAAGGAACCCGATGCATGCATGACGAGGTTCCGTGTTGGAGGGTGGTGGGTGTTTTTTTTCATTGGCAACTGCAAACTGGACTAGGAGGCGTAAATGGCTATCGAGATGATCGAAGAGTTTGACTTGGGCACGCAGATCAAGGTGATCGGTGTCGGCGGCGGCGGCGGCAACGCCGTCGAACACATGATCGGGCAGGGCGTGCAGGGGGTGCAGTTCGTCTGCGCCAACACCGACGCGCAGGCGCTCAACCGCAGCGGCGCCGGGCAACTGGTGCAGCTCGGCAACACCGGCCTGGGCGCGGGCAGCAAGCCCGAGGTCGGCCGCGGCGCCGCCGAAGAGGCGGTGGACCGCATCCGCGAGGCCATCAGCGGCGCGCACATGCTGTTCATTACCGCCGGCATGGGCGGTGGCACTGGCACCGGTGCCGCGCCGGTGATCGCCCGCGTGGCCAAGGAGATGGGCATCCTGACCGTGGGCGTGGTCACCAAGCCCTTCGAGTTCGAGGGCAAGAAGCGCGGCAAGCAGGCCGAGGACGGCGTCGGCGAGCTCGAAGCCAACGTCGACAGCCTGATCGTGGTGCTGAACGAGAAGCTGCTCGAGGTGATGGGCGACGACGTCACGCAGGAGCAGGCCTTCGCGCATGCCAACGACGTGCTGAAGAACGCCGTCGGCGGCATCAGCGACATCATCCACGTGCCGGGCCTGGTGAACGTCGACTTCGAGGACGTGAAGACGGTGATGAGCGAGCCGGGCAAGGCGATGATGGGCACGGCGCAGGCCGGCGGACCGGACCGCGCCAACAAGGCGGCCGAGCAGGCCGTGGCCTGCCCGCTGCTGGAAGGCATTGACCTGTCCGGCGCGCGCGGCGTGCTGGTGCTGATCGCGGCCAGCAAGGGCACCTTCAAGCTGGCGGAAAGCAAGAACGCGATGAACACCATCCGCCGCTATGCGGCCGACGATGCGCACGTGATCTTCGGCACCGCCTACGACGAAGGCCTGGGCGACCAGTTGCGCGTGACCGTCATCGCCACGGGCTTGTCGTCGGTGGCGCGGCGCGCGCAAGCGCCGCTGAGCGTGGTGCAGCCGCCATTGGCCGCATCGACCTTCGGCCTGCGCACCGGCACCGACAACCTGCCGATCATGAACCAGCCGGCGCAGGCTGGCGGGCCGCAAGCCCAGCCGCAGGACTACAGCAGCCTGAGCACACCCAGCGTGTGGCGCACGGCACGCTCGCAAAGCGCGGCGGCCAAGGTGGAGGCGCTGTCGAGCAACGGCATGGACGAGATCGAGATCCCGGCGTTCCTGCGCAAGCAGGCGGATTGATTCCGAGTACTGGCCGCGCAAATCACGGATGGAGTGCCCATGCGCACTCCACCGTCGTTTGCGAGCCTTGTCGACCCCAGGCATCTGCAGATTGGTGCAAGGCCGCGGCCCGCCGGCAGGTCTTCGGAATTGGGGAAGACGGGCTTGGTCCTAGGGTTGAAGAAGATCCCCAAGACCGTGCTGCACAGCCGCGAATGGAGCCACGATGACTACAGCCTGAACGTGGCGAACCTGCCGATGGCGCAGCACGATGTGCCTGCGCCCGCCACCGCCGTAAGGGGGCGTGGCACGCGCACAGTAGCTCCGCCACAGCCGGGGCTGTTCGAAGACGACAGCGCAAGCGACTCGGGAGAAGGAGCGTGACTCCACCGCGCCGCACGCGTTCAGCCCGCTTGGTGGCCGCAGCGGTGTCGCCCGATGGTGCCGCACTGCCGGCCGAGCTGCTGCAGCGCATCCGTGACATTTGGGAGCGTTCACGCGCCCAGGCCGCGCGTTCGGTGAACACGGCGCATGTGCGTGCCAACTGGCTGATCGGCCAGCAGATCGTGCAGGCCGAACAAGGTGGCGCAACGCGTGCCAGCTATGGCCAGGCCCTGCTGAAGAAGCTGGCCGAGCGGCTGGGTGCCGAGTACGGCAGCGGCTTTTCGCTCACGGCGTTGAAGCATATGCGTGGCTTCTACCTGGCTTACCCGCAGCTGCTGCAGAAAGGTCGCGCGCTGGGTGACCTTTTGGCGCCCGAGCCTGACGCTCCAACCCCGCCGGCGAAAGGTCACGCAGTGCGTGACCTTTTGGACGCAGCGGCAAGGGCGCAAGGTGCAGCAACCGACGGCGCCGCCTGGCAGCCGGGGCAACTGCACCCCGGCCTGGCCTGGACGCACTATCGCGCGCTGCTGAAGGTGAAGCGCGAGGACGCGCGTCACTTCTACGAGATCGAGGCGGTGAAGAACGCCTGGTCGGCGCGCCAGCTGGAGCGGCAGATCAAAGGCCTGCTGTTCGAGCGCCTGGCCAAAAGCCGCGACAAAACCGGCGTGCTGGCGCTGGCGCGCGCAGGCCATGAACCGGTGCAGCCGGCCGACCTGATCAAAGACCCGTACGTGCTGGAGTTCCTGCAGCTGCCCGAGGTACCTCGCCTGCACGAAAGCCAGTTGGAAGAGGCGCTGATCTCGCAGCTGCAGGCGTTCTTGCTGGAGCTGGGCAGCGGCTTTGCCTTCATCGGCCGCCAGCGCCGGCTGACGATGGATGGTGACCACTTTTACCCCGATCTGGTTTTCTATCACGTGCGCCTGAAGTGCTACGTGATCATCGACCTGAAGGTGGGCAAGCTCGACCATGCGGACCTGGGCCAGATGCAGCTCTACGTGAACTGGTACGACCAGGAGATGCTGGCCGAAGGCGACAACCCCAGCATCGGGCTGATCCTGTGCACCGAGAAGAACGACGCCGTGGTGCGCTACGTGCTGGCCGAGCGCAGCCGCCAGATTTTTGCCAGCCGCTACCAGCTCTACCTGCCCACCGAGGCGCAGTTGCAAGACGAATTGCGGCGCGAGTTGGCGCGGGTGGAAAGCCCGGCTGCCACGACCACACCGCCCGAGGAGGAGCAAGCCTGATGCAGCACCGACGTACGCTGAATGCCGTGACCGGCCGCCTGTCGCTGCGCGCGCCGCCGGCGCTGCGCCGGCCATACTGCATAGCGAGCGTACGCTCGACGCCGTGCTGGCCACGCTGAAAGCTGACTTCCCGACTCTGCAAGACTGATTTCATGAACCTGGACGGCCGCACGACTGGCGCGCAGACTCTGCAGGCCGTTGAACTGCGGCCCGTGTCCGCCAACGCCGTGCCGCACGAGCGCGTGCGCGCGCCCGCTTCTGACGCTCTTGCCCTACACGCGGCGCCGGCATCGTCCGGCGGTTGCCGGCATGGGTCGGGCAATACTTGCTGACTCCGTGCCCCGCGAGCCGCCACATGCCCGTCCACGCCTCCACACAGGCTCCGCCCGCCACCGGGCCGCTGTTCGTCGTCTTCAACCTCGGCTCGGGCGCCGGCGATGCCGAGGGTGCGCGCCTGGCCATCGAGCAGGCCTGCGCCACGGCCGGGCGCGAGCTGCATCTGCTCCACATCGACGATCCACGTCGCCTGGCCACGGTCGCGCGTGATGCGGTGCAGCGCGCACAGGCCGCGCACGGCGTGGTCGTCGCCGCCGGGGGCGACGGTACGCTGAGCGCCGTGGCGCAGGCGGTGCTGGGCAGCGGCTGCGCTTTCGGCGTGCTGCCGCAGGGCACCTTCAACTACTTCGGCCGCACGCACGGCATTCCGCAGGACACCGCACAGGCCATGCAGCTGCTGCTGCACGCGCCGGTGCAGCCGGTTCAGGTGGGGCTGGTCAACGACCGCGTGTTCCTGGTCAATGCCAGCGTCGGCCTTTATCCACGCCTGCTCGAGGAGCGCGAAGGCTGGAAGAGCCGATTCGGCCGCAGCCGGCTGGTGGCCTTCGGCGCCGGTATGGCGACGCTGCTGCGCGGTTATCGCAGCCTGCGCCTGCAGATCGAGGTGCAGGGCCAGACGCGGCGCGTGCGCACGCCCACGCTGTTCGTCGGCAACAACGCCCTGCAGCTGGAGCAACTGGGGTTCCCGCACGCGCAGGAGGTCGAGCAAGGCATGCTCGCCGCCATCGTGCTGCGGCCGGTGGGCCGCCCCACCATGTTGTGGCTGATGCTGCGCGGCGCCTTCGGCCGGCTCGGTGACGCCGATCAGGTGCTGAGCATCGCCTGCACGCGGCTGAAGGCCGGGCTCGGCTGGCCCCAGACCGCACGCTCGATCAAGGTGGCGACCGATGGCGAGGTGCTGCGGCTGCCGCTGCCGCTGCTGTTCCGCGTCGCGCCCGAACCGCTGTGGCTCATCCGCCCGGCGCCGCAGCGAGCGCCCTCATGACCTTGCTGCTGCAGCTGTCGGACCCGCATTTCGGCACCGAGCGGCCGGCGGTGGCGATGGCGCTGCGCGCGTTGGTGCGCTCACAGCGGCCGCAAGTGCTGCTGCTGTCTGGCGACATCACGCAGCGCGCCACCGCGGCGCAGTTCGCCGCGGCACGCGCCTTTGTCGATTCGCTGGCCGTGCCGGTGTGCCTGGCGATCCCCGGCAACCACGACATCCCGCTGTTCGATCTGGCCAGCCGTCTGCTGCGCCCCTATGCCCGTTATGCGCGCGCCTTCGGCACGCAGCTCGAACCGCAGTTCGAGAACCCCGACCTGCTGGTGCTGGCGCTGAACACCACGCGCCGCTGGCGCCATGTGGACGGCGAACTCAGCGCCGCGCAGATCGAGCGCGTGGCAAGCCGCTTCGAAGCCACGCCTTCGGGACAGTGGCGCGTGGTCGTCGTGCACCAGCCGATCGCGGTGCCGTCGGCGGAGCAGGCGCACGACCTGCTGCACGGCCACCAGGCTGCGCTGCGGCGCTGGGCCGCGGCCGGCGCCGACCTGGTGGTCGGGGGCCACATCCACCTGCCCTATGTGCTGGCGCTGCCCGAAGGTCGGGCAGCGCGGCCGCTGTGGGCGGTGCAGGCGGGAACCGCGCTGAGCCGCCGCGTGCGCGCGGGTACCGGCAACTCGGTCAATCTGATCCACCTGCAGGGCGCGGCCGACGGCGCCGCGCGCCAGGGCCGCGTCGAGCGCTGGGACCACCAGCCGGCGGCGCAGCGCTTCGAATGCGTGGCGGTGCATGCCTTGGAGCCGGAAGTTGCAACTTGATCCGCTGCTGGCCATCGCCGACTGGGCCGGCCGGCACGCGCTGCCGCTGTTCCTGATGCTGCTGGGCGCGCTGCTGCTCACGGTCGGTGTCGTGGGCTGGCTGTGGCAGGCGCATGTGTGGCCGCGCGCGCGCGCCGGGCTGCCCCAGCCGGCACTGCTGCTGGTGGGCGTGGGCACCGGCTTCGCGGTGCTGGTGGCGGCGGCCAATGTCTTCGCCGACATCGCCGAGCGGCTGGGCCGCGGCGCGCGCATGTCGCTGCTGGACGAGGCGCTCAGCCTGTCGATCGGGCAGCACGTGGACCTCGGCACGCTGCAGGCTTTTTCATTGCTCACGCGCCTGGGCGACGCGCAGCTGCTGACGGTGCTGGCGCTGGTGGTGGCGGCGCTGCTGTGGCGGCGCGGCCGCGGCGCCCTGGCGCTGGCCTGGCTGCTGGCGCTGGGTGGCAATGCGCTGCTCATCCCACTGCTCAAGCGCATCTTCGAGCGCGTGCGCCCGGTGCACGACCACGGCCTGGTCAGCGAGATGGGCTTCAGCTTCCCCAGCGGCCACACCGCCGGCGCGACCGTGGCCTACGGCATGCTGGCCTACGTGGCGCTGCGCGTGCTGCCCGGCCGCTGGCATGTGCCGGCGGTGCTGGCGGCCACCGCGCTGGCCTTCACCATCGGCAGCAGCCGCGTGTTCCTGCAAGTGCACTTCGCCAGCGACGTGCTCGCCGGCTTCGCCTGGGGCGCGGCCTGGCTGGCGGTGTGCGTGCTCAGCGTGGAACTGAGCCGGCGCTACCGCGTGCGCGGTCCGCCATCGGCCTAGTGCATGCCAGCGCGGCCGCCTCGGCGGTGCCCGCTTGCTCGTGCTGCGCATCACGCGTTCGGCTTGCGCTTGGTCAAGGCACAGGCCCACAAGCGGAGCTGGCTTCGCTTCAGACGGCAGGACAATTCGTCAGCCCTGCGGCGTGCTCTGTGTCGGGCCCGCGCCTCGGGGTGGGTTCGTCGCGGCTGCGAGGTGCTTGCCGTGCAACATGGGGCCGAATCTTCCGGCGCGATGCTGAATTCAATGGGTGAGCCATGAACCAGGATGTCGATGTCTCTTGCCGTTCGGTCATGTCCACGCCGCCCGGCGTGCTGAGGCCCGACGACACTTTGCGCTATGCACTGGAAGCCCTGGTCAGACTGCAGGTGCCGGCGCTGCCGGTGGTCGATGCGGGCGGCCTGTACCTGGGCATGCTGCCACGCAGCCGGCTGATCGCGCTGGCCATGCCCCGCGTCCTGTCGCACGAGGATGAAAAGCATCCGCTGAGCCATCTGCTCGAGGTGGCCTACATCCAGGATTCGCTGGCTGATCTGCAGGGCCGCGTGGACGCGGTTGCCGGCGACCCGGTGAGCCGGCATCTGGACACGCAGGTGCCGACGCTGAAGCCCGACACGCCGCTGATGAACGCGATGCTGTTCCTGCATCGCCAGCGCAACATCCTGCCCGTCGTCGACCACGGTCGGCTGCTCGGCATCGTCTCGGTCTGGGACGTGCTGGCGCGCCTCGGGAGGCTCAAGTGATGCATGCGGCGCAATCCTCGGCCCTGTTCGGCCTGAATCCGCTGTGGCTGGCCACCACGGTGATGATCGTCACCTACGCGGTCATCATCAGCGAACGGCTGAACCGCTCGATCATTGCCCTGCTGGGTGCGATGCTGATGATCATGTTCGGCCTGCTCACGCAGGAGCAGGCCATCGCCGGCATCGACTTCAACACCATCGGGCTGCTCGTCGGCATGATGATCATCGTCTCGATCACGCGCAAGTGCGGCGTCTTCGAGTACCTGGCCATCGCGTCGGCAAGGTGGGTCAAGGCCCGTCCGGCCGGCCTCCTCGCAATGCTGGCCGTGGTGACCGCCGTCGTCTCGGCCTTCCTGGACAATGTCACCACCGTCCTGCTCGTGGTGCCGGTGACGCTGGTCATCACCGAGGCGCTGCAGATCAACCCCTATCCCTTCCTGTTCTCGCAGATCCTGGCATCCAACATCGGTGGCACGGCCACCCTGATCGGCGATCCGCCGAACATCCTGATCGGCGGACAGGTGGGGCTGTCGTTCAACGATTTCCTGTTCAACCTGGCGCCGGTCATCGTCGTCGTGCTGCTTGTGCATGTGATCTCGATGCACCTGATCTGGGGACGCAAGATGTCGGCGCCAGAGCCGCTGCGCGCGCGCGTCATGGGCTTCGACGCCAACAAGGCGATCACCGATCCGCGCCTGCTCAAGCTGTCATGCTTCGTCCTCGCCCTGGTGGTGGCCGCCTTCGTGCTGGCGCGCAAGCTGGGGCTCGATTCCGGCACCATCGGCATGGCGGGCGCCGCGCTGCTGCTGATGCTGGACAACATCGGCCGCTCCGCCGAGCAGCAGTCGGAAAACGTGCTCAAGGTCTACAACGAGATCGAGTGGGTCACGATCTTCTTTTTCATCGGGCTGTTCATCGTCATTGCCGGCGTCGAGCAGGCGGGCCTGCTCAAGCTGCTGGCCGACCAACTGCTGATTCTGACCGGGGGCGATTTCACCCGCACCGGCATGAGCGTGCTGTGGGCCTCGGCGGTGCTGTCGGCGATCGTCGACAACATTCCATTCGTGGCCACCATGATCCCGCTGATCAAGGCGATGGCGCCGGCCTTCGGCGGGCCCGACGCGCTGCTGCCGCTGTGGTGGTGCCTGTCGCTCGGCGCCTGCCTCGGCGGCAATGGCACCCTCATCGGGGCCAGCGCCAACCTCACCGTGGCCGGCATCGCCGAGCGCAACGGCATTCCCTTCCGCTTCCTCACCTATTCGAAGGTGGCGTTTCCGCTGATGCTGCTGCACATCGCGATCAGCCACGTCTATCTGATGTGGCGCTACTTCTGAACCCGGGTGGCCGGCCTGCTGGGCCCGTTGCCGTGTGTCACTCTTCAAGCGCCAAGCGCCTTCCGTCTTCGACGGCGGGGGCCGCATGCACGCGACAGGGTGGCTGTCTCACGCACCCGCAGGCGCCCCAGGGTGAACGAGTCACCCGGCTTCCCTGAAGTCAGCGCGGCGCAATGCGCCGAGCTCGAGGCGGCCATCGAAGCCATGCCGGCGCGGCGCCTCATGTGAGGACGCAGAACTGCAGTCCACGCCTATGCGTGTGCTTGCCATGGTCGGCGCTTGCGCCCGAGCCCGCTCAGGCTCAAGGCGCAGCGGTCTCCATGCGCAACTGCACCGCCGCTGCGGCCGTGCCGGTCGGCTTGCCCATGCGCGCTGCCGGCACCCCTTGGGACCGCAGATGCTTGTGCACCTGGGTCGCACGTTGTAGCGCCAAAGACGCACTGCCATTGGCGTCGTCCGGCGCCGCCACCCACGGCAGCCGCGCCAGCGGCACGCGGCGCATGCTTTCGGCCACCTTGTTGAGCACGGCGGCCAGGGCCGGTTTGACCTCGCTTCGCCCCGGGTCGAAACAGAATTCGCGCGGCACCTCGATGGTGAGCGCGCCGTCGCTGCGCTGCGCGATGAGCACGGGTGTGCCCTGGAACCAGGATTGCAACCATTGCCGCTCGACGGCCAGTGCCGCGGGCACGGCGGCACGCTGATCCGGGCTTGGCGCCGAGGCCGCCGGTTTGGGCGGTGACGGCGGCGTCGGCGGCGTCACGCTGGCGCAACCGCCGATGGCCAGCACGACGAACATCGGCAGGACCATCGAACGCGGGCGCGGCTTGGGGCCGGGTGCGCATGGCGGCCCGACAAGGCGGCGCCACCCTCCAGCGCGTTGCGGGTGCCCGCTCATCCTGCTGCTGCCAGCAGCCGTGCGCCCAGCGCCTCGGCCACCTCGATGCCGTCGACGCCCGCCGACATGATGCCTCCGGCATAACCCGCACCTTCGCCCGCAGGGTACAGCCCGGTGACATTGATGCTTTGCCGGTCGGCGCCGCGGGTGATGCGCAAGGGCGAGGAGGTGCGTGTCTCGACACCGGTGAGCACCGCGTCGGGCATGGAGAAGCCGTGAATCTGCCGCTCGAAGGCCGGCAGCGCCTCGCGCACGGCGTCGAGCACGTACACGGGCAGGCTTTCGCGGCCGGGCTCGGCCAGGTGGGTGGGCAACACGCCCGGAGTGTACGAAGGCTGCACGCTGCCGAAGGCGCTGCTGCGTTGGCCCTTGAGGAAGTCGCCGAGCCGTTGCCCGGGCGCCCGATAGGCGCCGCCGCCGAGTTCGTAGGCACGCGACTCCCAGAAACGCTGGAAGGCCACGCCGTCCAGCGGGTTCACCGCGCTGCCGTCGCGCCGGCCGTCCTGGCGATAGTCCTGCGGGTCGATGCCGACCACGATGCCGGCGTTGGCGTTGCGCTCGTTGCGCGAATACTGGCTCATGCCGTTGGTCACCACCCGGCCGGGCTCGGAGGTGGCTGCGACCACGGTGCCGCCGGGGCACATGCAGAAGCTGTACACCGCGCGGCCATTGCGGGCGTGGTGCACCAGTTTGTAGTCGGCCGCGCCCAGGCTGGGGTGCCCGGCGTGGCGGCCCCAGCGCGCGCGGTCGATCACGCTTTGCGGGTGCTCAATGCGAAAACCGATCGAGAACGGCTTGGCCTGCATCGCGACGCCGCGTTCATGCAGCATGGCAAAGGTGTCGCGCGCGCTGTGGCCCAGTGCCAGCACGACCTGGTCGGCGCGCAGCTCGTAACTCTGCCCGGTGGCCTGGTCCAGCACGCTCAAGCCGCGTACGTGACGACCTTGTGTGCTGTTCTCCACCCGCACGTCAGTGACGCGTTGTTGAAAGCGAATCTCGCCACCGAGCGCGATGATCTGGGCGCGCAGGTTTTCCACCACCTTGACCAGCTTGAAGGTGCCG
>DASQFA010000352.1:0-1594 GCA_035633375.1 Rubrivivax sp. | reverse complement strand
TGCGTCCAGCCAGGTTCTGGATCCATTCCGGCTGGATCAACTGGCGCACGATGCCCACCACGAACACGCCCACCACCAGCAGCACGAAGATCTGCTTGACGAAACGCCAGGCCTCCCACAGCCAGGCGCGCCAGGCGTCGGTGTCGAGCCGGCGTGCCTGGTGCAGCACAGCCGCGATGGCCAGGGCCACGGCCAGCGCGCGGCCGGTGAACGCGACCTCCAGCCCTTCGGGGCGAGGCGTCAGCCTCAGCGCGGCGACCAGCAGGGTGGTTGCCGCCAGACCCAAGGCCACCCAGGTCCAGCGGTTGGCGCCTTCGACGATGTTCTCCAGCCCCTTCCAGGCAGTGATGCCGATCAGCAGCAGCAGCACGATCAGCAACGATCCCTGCACGTTCACGCCTTCCTCGCCCTTCGCCGCGTCAAAGGGCACCCACTGGAACAGCGTCGCCTGCCAGGCTTCGGCCCAGGGCAGCGGCAGCGTCACCGAGCCGAACGCGGCCGTCAAAGGCCATAGCTTCAGCGTGCCGGCGATCAGCACGGCGATCAGCGACAACAGCACGCCGGTTGCCGCGGAGCCCATGCTCGCCTGCTCGGCAAACAAGGTGTCGGTCTGGGCATCGTGGCTGGCGTCGTCGCGCCAGAACAGCACCGCCATCATCAGGCCGATGCCGATGCCGAACAACAGGCTCAGCGCGAAACGCGCGAAGGCGAACTCCGCCCCCAGGATGCTGCCTGTGTAGGCCAGTGCGAGGATGTTGCCGGCGGGCGCGAAGAACAGGAAGGTGATCGCCGGACCGAGGCCGGCGCCCTTCTTGTAGATGCCGGCGAACAACGGCACGATGGTGCAGGAGCACACCGCCAGCAGCGAGCCTGCCGCCGCCGCAGCCGGGTAGGACACGCGGTACGGCGCATTGCGGCCGAGCCAGCGCGTGATGCTGGCCTTGGGGATCAGCGCCGCCATGGCACCCGCGATGAAGAACGCCGGCAGCAGGCACAGCAGTACATGGGCAGCCAAGTAGGCGGCCAGGTTGCCGGCACCGCCGTTCATCAAGCGCAGGAAAGTGTCCATGAGTTGGATGCTCAGGCCCGGGGCCACGACGCCTTGCCATCGAAACAGAGCGCGGCCGGCAGCGCATTGACCATGCTCAAGTCCGGTCCGGGCGATGCGCCGCTTGACCGGTGCGGCCAGCCGCTGCACTCGAGCGCCGCGTCCGTGGAACCGGACTGTGCGCCGCACAAGGGCGGGTGAACGGCACCCGCACCACCTGCAGCGTGACATGCTCGATGTCGAAGCGCTCGTGCAGCTGCGCCGTGGCCTGCTGCAAAAAGGCATCGTCGGCCTGACCCTCGGGCATGACCAGGTGCGCCGTCATGGCGATTTCCGAGGTGCCCATGGCCCAGACGTGCAGGTCGTGCACATCCGCCACGCCGGGCAGCGCCTCGAGCAGCGCCAGCACCGCATGCAGGTCCACGCTGTCGGGCACCCCGTCGAACAGCAGGTGCAGCGATTGCCTGAACAGGCTCCAGGTGCCGACGACGATGATCGCGGCGATGACCAGGCTGACCACCGGGTCGAGCCAGGCCCAGCCGAACA
>DASQFA010000351.1:0-11416 GCA_035633375.1 Rubrivivax sp. | reverse complement strand
CGTGTTCATGAACAAGGACCTCGCCAACGGCTCGATGACCTACAACGGCAAGCTGGTCCGCCCCGAGCTGATCACCTGCCCGATCATCGGCATCGAGGGCGCGATGGACGACATCTCGGCACCTGGGCAGACCAAGGGCTTCTTGAAGCTGTTCGCGGGCTCAAAGGACATCACGTTCTACGAGCAGCAGCACGCCGGTCACTACGGTGTGTTTGCGGGTGGCCACTGGCGCGACGATATCGCTCCGCGGGTGCTCGGCAAGATTCGGGACACGGCCGCAGCCAAGGGCCAGACCTTCAGCGAGTACCAGACCGACAGCCTGCCGATCGAGACCTATCAAGGCTGACTCGCCCATCTCAACAAGCCGGTGCGGCGGGTGCTCCCAGGCACCCTCGCACCGCGTGAGCGTCGCGTGCGAACTTCAATCGCCAGCCCGGGCCCATTGCCCGGCCGTCACCTCGACCAAGCGCCCGTCGTCGCGCAGCTTCAGCAGGTGCGCCAGCAGCGAGCGCCGCGCCATGGCGTGCAGCTTGGGCGGCACGTCGTCGTACACCACGGCCATCAAGGCATCCATCGGGCGCGGGCCCGCGTCGGCAAACGCGCCCAGCACCTTGGCCTCGCGCTTGAGGCGGTGATCGACGATCTGCTGCATTGCACGCCGCGGCTGCGGCATCAGGAAACCGTGGCCAGGGGCCAGCCAGTCGATGTCCAGCTGCATCAGCTCGCGCAGCGAGCGCAGGTACGCACCCATGTCGCCGTCGGGCGGGTTGATGACCACGGTAGAGCCCTGCATCACATGGTCGCCGGTGAAGAGCATGCGCTCCTGCTCCAGCCGGTAGCACATGTGGTTGCCGGCATGGCCGGGGGTGTGGATGACGTGCAGCGTGCTGTCACCCGGCAGCTCGAAATGCTCGCCCCCGGCCAGCGGCACGTCGGGCACGAAATCGGCGTCCTGCCATTCGGCATGCAGCGGCGCCATGCCGTGCAGCGCCGCGCCGGTGCGGCGTTGCAGGGCCTGTGCCGCGGGCGAATGGTCCTTGTGGGTGTGGGTCACGAAGATCCAGCGGATGGAGCCCGGCGCGGCATCGATGATGGCCTGCACGTGCGCGTCGTCGGTGGGCCCCGGGTCGAGCGCCGCCCATTCGTTGGCCGCGCCGCCGCCGATCAGGTAGCAGTTGGTGCCGGGGCCGGTCATCATGCTGCCGTTGTTGGCGGTGATGCGGATCAGCCGCGGCGAAAGCCGCACGGCCTGCGCCGGTGCCAGCTCGTAGCTGAAGCGGCCCGTGCCGTCGGGGTCCAGCCTGCCCAGCTCGGACCAGGCCGGCTCGTCGGGCATCACCGGGCGCAGGCCCTGCGATCCGCTGGCCAGCCGCGGCATGGTGCAGGGCACCGATTTCAGCGTGCGGGCATGGGCCAGCACCGCATCCACATCGCCCAGGCGCTGCAGCAGCTGCAGGATCTTCCAGGTGGGCGGTGCTAGCTTCAGCTCGTTGCGCCGCTCCAGCCCTTCGGCGGGGGTCAGCCACAACTGCGCATCGGTTTCGTGGTCGTCCTGCGTGGCCACCTGCAGCTGCGGCGCCTCGGCGACGAAGAAGCGCGTGTCGTAGCGCTTGGGCACGCCCGGCGGCGTGAGCCAGTGGTCGAGGTAGGCAATGCGGTCGGCCGCCAGGTGGATGCCGAAGCGCCGACAGATCCCGGCCATCGCCAGCTCGCGCCGGTTCAGTGCATCGCGCTGTGCGGCGATCTGCGCCAGCTGCGCGCAGTCGAGATGCGAGCGGTCCTGGGCCGACGCATACAGCAAGCCGGCTTCCTCGAAGCATTCGCGCATCGCCGCGAACCAGTAGGCCAGGCCGCCTGCGGGCAGGCCCAGCCGAGCGCTGGCCTGCGCATCGTCGAGGCCGCTGCACAGCGAGCTGCCTTCGGCGTCGTCGGCATCGAGCAGCCCGCCGGGGAAGACGCAGGCGCCGCTGTGGATGTCGCCTTCGCGCGGCGCGCGGCGCATCAGCAGCACCTGCATGCCGGCGTCGGTGCGCTTCAGCACCACCACGGTGGCGGCCCGGCGCACGGCGGCACCGGGGGTGGGTGACCATGCCCTCGCAGTGATGGTGCCGGAGTCGGGGTGGGCTGATGTGCTCATGCCATCAAGCGTACTGCAGGCCCGTGGGCTGTGCCGAGCGCTGCGCGAGTCCTGCGTGCGCAGGGGCTGGCCACAGATGTCAGACCGGCGAGGCCAGCTTCAGCCCGACGATGCCGGCGACGATCAGCCCCAGGCTGACCAGCCGCCCTGCATTCGCCGGCTCACCGAGCAGCACGATGCCGAGGATGGCGGTGCCGACCGCACCGACGCCCACCCACACGGCGTAGGACGTGCCCACCGGCAGCGACTTCATGGCGATGCCCAGCAGCCCCAGGCTGATGATCATCGCCAGCACCGTGCCGACGGTAGGCCAAAGCCGCGTGAAGCCGTCGGTGTATTTCAGGCCGATGGCCCAACCCACTTCGAACAGACCTGCCAGAACCAGAATCAACCACGGCATGGAACCTCCCACGGGCTGCAGCGAAGCTGCCGATTCTCGCGCTTGCCACTGCGGCGCAGTGCAGGCCAGGCCTGCCAGCAGCCACCACGGATGCGGCTACGCCGCACCGCTGGTGGCGCCCGCCGGGGGGAGCACCCAAGGCGCTTCGGGGCGGCCAGAGTCAGAGCCTGAGAGTTTTTCGGGCGTGCACGAGCAGCGCGCCAAGACGCGGCCGATCTAGGCGCAAAGCGCAGGCATAGCTCGGGCTATGGCGAGGATTTGCAACGACGAGCGGGCGTGTTTTGGCGTGATGAGCGGGCATGAGCGAAAGACTCTCAGGCTCAGTACTTCACCCGCGCGAAGTAGGTCTTCTGCGCGGCCTCGCGTGCCTGGCCCAGCGTGCGGATGCCCTGTGCCTGCAGCAGCGCGATCAACTTCAGGAACACCTCGGCCGTGACCATGGCATCGCCCAGCGCGGTGTGGCGGCCCGTCACGGCGACGTCCAGCCGCTCGGCAATGGCCTCCAGGCCGTGCGATTCCTGGTTCGGGTGCACGGCGGCCGACAGCAGCAGCGTGTCGAGCACCGGCTGCTCGAAGCGCACGCCCGTGGGCTGCTCCTGCATCTGCAGGAAGCGCATGTCGAAGGCGGCGTTGTGCGCCACCAGCACCGTGTCCTGCGCAAAGGCGTGAAAGGCCGGCAGCACCGTGTCGATGGTCGGCTGGCCCACCAGCATCTGCGGCTGGATGCCGTGGATGGCGATGCCGGCCTCGGGGATGTTGCGCTGCGGGTCGACGAGTTGTTCGAAGCATTCCTGGCGCCGCAGCTTGCCGGCGACGATGCGCGTCGCACCGATCTGGATGATCTCGTCGCCGTGCGTCGGATCGAGCCCGGTGGTTTCGGTGTCGAACACGGTGTAGGCCAGTTCGCTCAACAGCCGGTCGTCGAGCGCGCGGGTCGATTCCGAGGCCTGGAACAGGTCGAAGTCGTAGTACTCCGGGCGGCCGTCGTCGCGCACGAAGCTGGCCGGGTCGAGCTGCTCCTGCGCGCCGGCCAGCGGCAGCAGGAAGCGGAAGAAGGCCTGGTGGCGCACGCGTTCGCGCTCGAACCAGAATTCGCCGCCGTGGCGCTGCACCACGTCGCGCACGCTCAGCGCGCTGGTTTCGCCACCGATCTTCATCGGCTCGGTTTCCCAGTTGACCACGGTCTCGGTGCTCATGGCCTGCCCGCTCCACACCAGGTCGAGGTGCGCGCGTTGCGCTGCGCCGGCCGGCTCGCCCGCGGGCACCGGGGCATCGCTGCCCGCGTCGGACGGGCCCGGCCCGGGCGCGGCCCTGCGGTCCGGGGCGAGGCGCAACTCGACCCACTTCAGGTCGTACTCGTCGGCCAGCCGCGACGCCAGGCTGGCCAGCGCCAGCAGCAGCGAGAAGCTGTCGACCTTCAGCCACAGGGCGCTGTCGACCACGCCCACGTTGGCGCGCAAGCCGGGCAGCGCCTCGATGCGCCGCCGCGCCGCCGAGATGAAGTCGGTGCCGAGCATGTCCTCCAGCGGCCAGCGCGTGCGCAGTGCCTGCGTGCTGCGTGTCGCCAGATCCTGGATGCGCTGGCTCATGGCGCGCGCCTCGTCGCGGATGACGGCGTGGAAGCGCTCGCGCATGGCGAGGTCCAGGTCGGGCAGTTCGACCATCTCCACCGCCGCCTGCAGGTTGCCCAGCGAGGCGCGGCTGCTTTCGGTAAAGCCGTGCAGCAGCTGGTCGCGTGCCGACTCCTGCTCGAACTCGTGCGTGATGTTGTCGAGCATCAGCACGAAGCCGTGCAGGTCGGTGTCGTCCGCGCCGCCGTGCACCGGCGTCATCATCGCGCGCAGCAACTGTCCTGCCGGCGTGGTGGTGACGAACTGTGCCCTTGCCAGCGCCGCGCCGCGTTGCTGCCGCTGCTGGATGTTCTCCAGGGCATGGGCCACCAGCTTGCGCTCGAAGACGCTGTAGATCGATCGGCCCAAGCCGATGAGCTCGGCGCCACCGGCCAACGTGGGGGCCTGCGACAAGGCGCGGAACTGCGCGCGGGCGCTGTTGTTGTAAAGCAGGATGCGCCCGTCCAGGTTGCACACCACCACGCTTTGCGTCAGCTCGGACATCAGCGCGGCCAGGCGGCCGCGCTCCTGGTCGATGTGGCGGCTGGCCTCGGCCACCTTCTGCGCCATCTGCTCGCGCAGCTGGCTGCGTTGACGCACCAGTTGGTTGAGCGTGCTCGCCAGGCCCTGCAGTGCGGCGGCACCGATGGGCGCGATCTCGTGGTGCACGTCGCCTTCCAGGCGCACCTGCGCCTGTTCCAGCAGGCGCGAAGGGGCCGCGACGAAGCGCTGGAACAGCGTGTTCAGCCCCCAGGCACACAGTGCCCACGGGACGAGCGCCACCATCACCAGCAGCATGCCGCGCGACGCCAGCACTTCGCCCAGCACGGCACGTTGCGGCGCGTCCAGCGTGGCCCACACGGCGCCACCCCCGAGCAGCGCAAACAACGCCAACAGCAGCCCCGGCGCGAGCAGCGCCGCGATCCACCGCTTGTCGGGCGTCACGGCGCCGCGCCCAGCATCTCGGCCACCTTGGCGGCCAGTTCCTTGGTGGAGAAGGGCTTGGTCATGTAGGCGTCGGCGCCGACGCCCAGGCCCTTGTCGACGTCGGTGTCGCGGCCCTTGGCGGTGAGCATCAGCACCAGCGTGTCCTTCAGCGTGTCGTCGGCGCGCAGCTCCTGGCACACGTCATGACCGCTCTTCCTGGGCATCATCACGTCCAGCAGCACCAGGTGCGGGCGCTCGCGGCGGATGGCGTCGATGGCCTCCTGCCCGTCGCGCGCGACGAAGACTTCGTATCCGGCGCGCTTCATCAGGTATTCGAGCGAGACGACGATGTTGGGTTCATCGTCGGCGATCAGGACCCTGTGGCTCATGTCTTGTCTCCGTTGTCTGTCTTTTCGCCCTGCGTCGGGGCCAACCACGGTAGTGTGAAGCAGAAACAGGCGCCTTGCGCGGAATCAGCCTCGAGCCACATGCGCCCACCGAAGTGTTCCACGATCTGGCGGCTGATCGGCAGGCCCAGGCCGGTGCCCTGCGGGCGATTGAGGTGGTCGCCGCCCTGGCGGAAGCGCTCGAAGATCAGCGCGCGCTGCGCCTGCGGCACGCCCGCACCATTGTCCTTCACGGCCACGGTCAGCCCCGTCGAATCGCAGTCCAGCCGCAGCTGCACGCGGCCGCCTTCGCGCGGCACGAACTTGGCCGCGTTGGACAGCAGGTTCAGCACCACCTGCATCAGCCGGTCGGCGTCGGCGCGCAGCGTGGGCACGGCCTGCGGCATGTGCAGCTCGAGCGTGGCGCCGCGTTCGCGGAACATCTCGGTGGTGGTCATCACCGCCTGGGTGAGCAGTGCGCGCAGGTCGATGTCGCTGTTGTGCCATTCGGCATGGCCGGACTCGATCTTCGCCATGTCCAGCACCTGGTTGACCAGCCGGCTCAGGCGCTCGGTCTCGGCCACCACGATGCCCAGGAACTGCTGGCGCTGCCCGGCGGGCATGTCGGCGTCGTCGCGCATCAGCTCGGCCAGCGCGCGGATCGAGGTCAGCGGCGTGCGCAGTTCGTGCGTCACCGAGGACATGAAGTCGTCCTTCAGCCGGTCCAGGCTCTTCAGCTGCTCGTTGGCGCTGCGCAAGTCGGCCGTGGCACGCTCCAGCGAGCGCGACTTGTCCTCCAGCGCGTGCGAATAGGCGCGCAGCTGCGAGGCTTCGTCGAGGATGCGCATGACGTCGTCCAGGTCGAGCGCTTCTTCCTGCACCACCGAGGCCACCATGACACGCGCCGAGGCACTGCCGATGGCGCCGCCGAGCTGCGTCTCGACGAACTGCACCAGTTGCGCATCGGGCTTCAGGTACTCGACGCGCGTCGCGCCCTGGCGATGCGCATAGTCCTCGAACAGCGCGGTGGCACGCCGCGTGCCGAGAAAGCGCCCGAGCAAGGGCAGCAGGTCGGCAACGCGTGCGCGGCCGCGCCAGAACACCGGCCCGGCGCTGGCGGTGCGCTCGAAGACATCCACGAAAAGCAGCGCCTGGCTGGTTTCGTTGGCCGAGGGCGCACGCCACAGCGAAACGCCGAGGTAGGCGCCCACGTTGAACAGCAGACTCCAGAACAACGAGTGCGTCAGGTTGTCCAGGCCGCGCAGGCCCAGCAGCTGCTCCGGCTTGAGCAGCTCGATGCCGAAGGGCCCGAGCGTCAGGAAGTCTGCCGCCAGCCAGCCCGACTTCGCCAGCGAAGGCAGCATCAGCGTGTAGATCCACAGCCCGAAGCCGCACAGCAGCCCGGCCAGTGCGCCACTGCGCGTGCCGCCTTTCCAGTACATGCCGCCGAGCATGGCCGGCGCGAATTGCGCCACTGCGGCAAAGCTGATCAGCCCGATGCTGACCAGCGCATAGGCCTCGCCGGCGAGGTGGAAGTACAGATAACCCAGCAGCAAGATGCCGACGATGGCGCTGCGCCGGATACCCAGCAGGAAGCGTGTCAAGTCACCCCCCTCGCCGCCCAATGAAGCGCCGAAGCGGCGTGTGCGCAGCAGCAGCGGCATGACCAGGTCGTTGCAGACCATGGTGGACACGGCGATGACCTCGACGATGACCATGCCGGTGGCTGCCGACAGCCCACCGACGAAGGCCAGCAGCGCCAGCATCTCGTGCCCGCTGGCCAGCGGCAGCAGCAGCACGAAGCCCTCGGCATCGGCGCGGCCCGGGCCGAAGTGCAACAGCCCGCCCAGCGCGATGGGCAGCACGAACAGGTTGATGAGCAGCAGGTACAGCGGGAACACCCAGGCGGCGCGCTTCAGGTGGCGCTCATCGACGTTCTCCACCACCATCACCTGAAACTGGCGCGGCAGGAATATCACCGACAGCATCGACAGCAGCGTCAGCGAGAACCACTGTTCGTAGGCGAAGGCCTTGCCCTGGCTCAGGCTCAGCAGCTTGCCCAGTTCGGGCACCGCCTGGGCCCGCGCGAACAGGTCGCCCAGACCGTCGAACAGGCCCCACACCACGAACACGCCCACCGCCAGGAAGGCCAGCAGCTTGACGACGGACTCGAAGGCGATGGCCGCGACCATGCCCTCGTGGCGCTCGGCGCTGTCGAGGTGGCGCGCGCCGAAGACGATGGTGAAGCCGGCCAGTGCCAGCGCGAGGTACAGCGTGCTGTCGCCGAGCCAGTGCACGCTGCGCAGCGGCGGCTGGCCCAGCGGCGTGGTCATCAGCGCGAAGGCGCCAGAGATGCCCTTCAACTGCAGCGCGATGTAGGGCAGCAGGCCGACCACCGTGATCAGCGTCACCAGCCCGGCCAGCAGCGGGCTCTTGCCATAGCGGCTGGCGACGAAGTCGGCGATCGAGGTGATGCGATAGGTGCGCGCGATGCGGATCATCTTGCGCACCACCATCCAGGCCAGCATCATGGCCAGCATCGGGCCCAGGTAGATGGGCAGGAACCACACCCCGGCCGCGGCGGCGCGGCCGACGCTGCCGAAATAGGTCCAGGCGCTGCAGTACACCGCCATCGACAGTGCGTAGATCCAGGCATTGCCGATGACCGAGCGGCCCTGGGCGGCGCGCCGGTCGCCCCAACTGGCCACCGCGAACAGCAGCAGCAGGTAGGCGAAGGACACGCCGATGAGCAACGGCGCGCCCAGCATCAGCGCTCCCGTTCGGCAGTGCCGCCTTCCATGATCAGCGCCAGCAGCCCGATGAGCAGGGCCCAAAGCAGGAACAGCGCCGCCGGGAACAGCGGCACGCCCAGGATCAGCGCGTCACGGTCCCACAGCGCGAGCAGCGGAAAGTTGAACAGCAAAGCACCCGCGGCGAACAACGCCAGCAGGCGCTGCGCGCGCAGACCCTCGAACATGCGCGTCTCCTTGTCGTCGGGCCCGGCTGCCGCCTGTCCCTGCCCCACCCATTCTGTCCCAGTGGCTGACCCGGGTCTGACTGGGGCTGCCTACAGCGAACCGAGCTTGAAGTGCACCTGCAGATGCTGGCGGAAACGCTTGACAATGGCCAGCGAATCATTCAGCCGGTCGCGATCGAGCGTGCTCAGCGAGGACAAGCGCACCAGGTTGCTCGCGGGCTGGCCGAGCTGGCGCTGGTACAGGTTGTTCTTCAGCTTCAAGCCCATGAGGAAGTGCAGCGCCTCGACCACGTCGCGCGCCAGGTCGGCATCCAGCCGTTTGGCATCGACCAGAGTGCGCAGCCGCTCAGCCGTGCTCAGCGCGCTGACATGGGCCTGCAGCGCCAGGCTGCGCACGCCGTGCACGATCGGGAAGGTGCCCAGCTTCTTCAGGTCGAAGTTCGGCTCGTCGCGGCTGCGTTGCCCGGTCAGGCGCGCCCACCACCCAGCGGTCTCGGTGAACAGATCCACTGCGCTGGCAAAGCGCGCCAGGAAGACGTCGTTGTCGGGCAGGATGTCCTGCACGAAGCGCTTGGCCTGGTGCAGCAAGGTGGGGTCGCCGGCCACCGACACTGCATCCATGAAGATCGCCAGGTGCATCGGCCCTTCGGCATCGGCACCGTAGATCCAGCCGCGGATGTTCTGCCGGAACTCGGCCAGCGGCGCGCGCCACAGCGGGTTGGTGAGCATGATGTCGCCCGGGCAGCGCGGGTAGCCGAATTCGATCAGCGCGGCGTTGAAGTTCGAGGCGATCTCCGGCAGCTGGTCGCAGACGAAGCCATCGCGCAGCAGCAGCGCGTTGTCCTGGTCGGTCTTCAGGATCTGCTCGCCGCGGCCCTCGCTGCCCATCACCAGCAGGCAGCTGTTGCGCACCAGATCGGCCGGCGCGATGAAGGACCACAGCCGCGCGAAAACCTGCGCATTCAGCACCCGCACCATGCTGGCGATGACCTCGACCTTGATCCCGCCGCCGTGCAGCAGAGACACCAGGCCGTCCATCTGCAAAGCCGCGGCTTTCAGGTCGGCCACGCATTCGGCCTGCTCGATCTGCAGCGAGATGAGGTGCGTGTGGTTGGAGACGAAGCTCATCAGGTCGAGCTGGCTGAGCACGCCCACGACGGCCGCGCCGTCGCGCACCAGCACACGGTGCACGCGGTGGCGGATCATCAGCAGCAGCGCTTCGAACAGCTCGCTGTCGGCGTTGACCGAGATCAGGTCGAACTGCGCGACGTCGCGCACCGCGATCGACGCCGCCGGCAGCGGCTGGCCGTTGCCCGCGGTGCGCAGCAGCGCGTCGCGCAGGTCGGTGGTGGTGAACATGCCGATGCGCTCGCCATCGCGCACCAGCGCATTGCTCAGCTCATGCTTTGCCAACTGCGCGCACACCGAGATCAGGTCGAGCGCGCCATCGACATAGAAGGGCTTGCGCACAAACGCGTCGCGCACGCGCGACATCATCAGCGACAGGAACTCGCGATGCTCGGCGCGCACCTCCTGGTTCGACAGGCGGCGCGCGATCTCGCCGAACACCGACGCGCAGAAGGGCGGGTTGGCCGACAGCAGCGATTGCACAGTGGCCTTGGGGATCTGCCAGGCGCGCACCTCGTCCACCGCGATCGACACGTTGCTGGCGCGCCCCGTCAGCAGCGCTCGCACACCGTACAGCGTGCCGGCGCCATAGGTGGCCTCGGGCAACACGCCGGCTTTGCGCCTGACATGACCCTGGATCAGCAGGTAGGCATGCGTGGGCCCCATCTCAGGCGTGAGCAACGGATCGTCGTTGGCGAAGGACACGACACTGGCGGTGGCGCACACCAATGCCTGCTGTGCCGCATTCAGACTGTCGAAGGGCGGTACGTTGAAATCGAAGCTCGGGGCCATGCGGGGGTCAATGAAAAAGGGACTGCAAGGCATGCACCTCACAGTCCCGGCAGAGGTAGCGACAGCGGCGCGGGAGGGCGCCGCTGTCGCACGGGGCTTCAGTGGCCCGACGCGCCGGCGGCGCCGATACCGGTCTCGGAACGCACCTGCTGCGCCGGGAAGCCGGCTCGGTCTTGGTCGCCCCGCGCGCTGCGATCCAGCAGCGAGACGAGCCAGATCGTGATGAACGCGGCCGGTATCGAGAAGATGGCTGCCGATTGGTACGGGAACCAGGCCGAGCCCTTCGGGTGCAGCATGACCGCTTCCCAGACGGCAGCCGAGCCGATGGTCAGCGCAACGGCGGTCACCAGGCCGACGAAGCCGCCGATCACCGCGCCCTTGGTCGTGCAGCCCTTCCACAACACCGACATGAACAGTACCGGGAAGTTGGCCGAGGCCGCGATCACGAAGGCCAGCATCACCATGTAGGCGACGTTTTCCTTCTCGAAGGCGACGCCCAGCACCACGGCGACGACGCCCAGGCACACGGTGGTGATCTTGGAGACGCGCAACTCCTGGGCCTGGTCCACACGCCCTTTGCGCCAGACCGACGCGTACAGGTCATGCGATACCGCAGAAGCACCCGACAGCGTGAGGCCCGCGACCACCGCCAGGATGGTGGCGAAGGCCACCGCCGAGATGAAGCCCAGGAACCAGTTGCCGCCCACCGCGCCGGCCAGATGCACCGCCGCCATGTTGCCGCCGCCGACCAGGCCCTTGCTTACGTCGCCACCGACGAAGTAGTTGGCCGGGTTCGGGATCCGGTTGGTGATGGCGCCGAAGCCGATGATGAAGGTCAGGATGTAGAAGTAGCCGATCCAGGTGGTGGCCCAGCCAACCGACTTGCGCGCTTCCTTGGCGTTGGGCACGGTGAAGAAACGCATCAGGATGTGCGGCAGACCGGCGGTACCGAACATCAGCGCCATGCCGACCGATATCGCCGAGATCGGGTCCTTGATGAGGGCTCCAGGGCCCATGATGGCGTCCTTCTTGGAGTGCACTTCAACGGCTTTGGTGAAC
>DASQFA010000350.1:0-3865 GCA_035633375.1 Rubrivivax sp. | reverse complement strand
TCGACCTGGATGATGGGCTTGGAACGCTCGATGCCGGTGTGCTTGGCAAACGATGAACCCAGCGCAATGATCAGATCGGCCTCGTTCATGTACCAGCTGGCGATCGGTGTGCCCGAGCGGCCGAGCACGCCACCGGCGTTGCGGTGGGTGTCGGCAATCAGGCCCTTGCCCTTGAACGTGGTGACGACCGGCGCGCCGATGCGTTCGGCCAGCGCGATCACCGCTTCGCGGGCGGCGACAGCGCCGTGTCCGATCACGATCATCGGCCGCTTCGCGGCGTTGATCATGGCAACGGCCTGCGCCAGATCGGCTCTTCGGCGGGCAGCACGACCGAGCCGCCCAGGCGCGGCGCCCGGCCCGGCGATGGTCAGGCAGGCGCGGGCCGCCCGCTGAGCTTGCCGTAGGCCGATACGGCGAAAGCCGCCGCACCTTCGTGACGCACACCGATATAGCGCATCTCACCGGCCACCGTGCGGCGGCGGATGGCGTCTGCCAGGCCGAGGTTGGAATGGCCCACCATGCCGAAGACGTGCTTCACGCCCCAGTTCACGAGCGTCTCGGCCATCACGTCGGTGACGGTGCGTTCGTGCGCGGGCTCGGGTGCCAGGCCCACGAACACCGCGCCGTCGCGGATCTCGATCGGGTGCAGCGTCTGCCCGCTATCTTCGTGCCCACCTGGCGGCTTGCCGGTGAGGGGGTCGAAGTCCCAGCCATGCCAGGGGCAGCGTATCCAGCACTGGCCATCGACCCCGTGTTCTATCGATCCTTCGCCCAGCGGCCCGCCCTGGTGCGGGCAGCGGTTGTCCATGGCCGCCCATTGGCCGTCGAAGTGCGACAGGCAAACCGAACGGTTGCCCGGCGTCACCGACTTCACGCGGCCCTCGGGCAATTCGTCGACCGAGGCGACTCGGAACCAGTCCAGTGCAGTTGCATTCACCCCATGCTCCCCTGCGCCACAAGGGGCGCTTGACGTCACTTCACGCTCAATGGGCACGGCTTCAAGCCATGCCACCGTAGGCCACACCCGAAAGGTCGGCCATCTCGCGCTTCCACGTCGTCAGGTCGTCACGCGTGAACTGCGACAGGTGGTCGTGGCCACAGGCGCGCGCCATCACCTGCATCAGTGCCACCGAGGCTTCGAAGAAGTTGGCCAGTTGCTGCGCCGACTAGTCCACCGCCAAGCGGGCCACGAGATGGGGCTTCTGCGTGGCGATGCCGACCGGGCAGTTGTTGGTGTGGCAGGCGCGCATGGCGATGCAGCCGATGGCCTGCAGCGCCGCGTTGGACAGCGCAATGGCGTCCGCGCCCAACGCCAGCGCCTTGACGAAATCGGCCGGCGTGCGCAGGCCCCCGGTGATGATCAAGGTGACGTCGCTCCGGCCAGACCGATCCAGGTGGCGCCGCGCGCGGGCCAGTGCTGGGATCGTGGGTACCGAGATGTGGTCGCGAAAGAGGATGGGCGACGCACCGGTGGCGCCGCCGCGGCCGTCCAGGATGATGTAGTCGACACCCACTTCGAGCGCTGCATCGATGTCTTTCTCGATGTGCTGCGCCGACAGCTTGTAGCCCACCGGGATGCCACCGGTGCGCTCGCGCACAACGGCTGCGAACTCGCGCATCTGGCGTGGCTCGGTCCAGTCGGGAAAGCGGGCGGGCGAGATCGCGGGCTCACCCACCTTCAGCCCGCGCACGGCTGCAATCTGCGCACTGACCTTGGGGCCCGGCAGGTGGCCGCCGGTGCCTGTCTTGGCGCCCTGCCCACCCTTGAAGTGAAACGCCTGCGACGCGCCCACCTTGTCCCAGCCGAAGCCGAAGCGCGCCGAGGCCAGCTGGTAGAAGTAACGCGAGTTGGCCTGTTGCTCCTCGGGCAGCACGCCGCCTTCGCCCGACCAGATGCCGGTACCCGCGAGTTCTGCGCCCTGCGCCAGCGCCACCTTGGCCGACGCCGACAGCGCACCGAAGCTCATGTCGGAAACGATGAGCGGAATCGCCAAGCGCAGCGGCTTCTTCGCACGCGGCCCGACCAGTACGTCGGTGCCCACGGGGTGCTCGTCCAGCAGCGGCGGGCGGTGCAGTTGGGCGGGCAGGATCTGGATGTCGTCCCAGGTCGGCAGCTGGTCGCGGGGCACGCCCGTCGCCTCCACAGCGCCGTGGTGGCCGGTCTTGGACAGGCCGTCGCGTGCATAGCGCTGGATCAGCGCGTTGTGCGGCTCCTCGGCGGTGCCGTGGCCGGTGTCGGCGTACTGCCCGAGGTAGATCGTGCGGTTGAAGGGCTGCGGATGTTGGTGGCCCCAGACAGCCACTTCGTCGGCATCGACCCAGACCTGGCCGTCGTCGACCCAGGCGGTGAACTTCTGCAGCGCTTCGGCATGGTCATAGGCCGAGACGCCACTGTCGAGCCGGTAGTCCCAGTCGTGAACGCCGCAAATGAGGTTGTCGCCCTCGACGCGGCCGTCGGCCATCAGCGCGCCCCGGTGCAGGCAACGGCCGTACAGCACCGAGACCGCATCGTCGAAGCGCACGATGACCAGATCGACGCCTTCGACGAGCGCGTGCGCGGGCTTCCGGTCCGAGAGTTCTTGAAAGCGTGCGACGGCGGTCTTGTTCATGGGCTCTCCTGGTCGAAGCCGGGGTCGTTGAAGTGGCGATGCGGCGCCGGCTGCGGCCGGGTGGCGGTGCGCGCCCCGGTTCGGAAGTCAGGCCAGGTTGGGCGGGGGCGGGATGCTCGCCACCAGACTGGAAAGGCCTTCGGAATAGTGCTTGCGCAACGCCATCCAGTAGGTGTCGTCCTTCTCCAGTGTCGCGAAGTTCCGCGCCGAGAAGTTGTCGGCGCGATATCGGAGCAGGTCGATGGGCGCGTCGACCGAGAGGTTGCTCCGCATCGTCGCGTCGAAAGACAGCAGCGACAGCTTGGCCGCTTCGTCCAGGCTCGTCGCGTCGTTCAGTGCCCGGTCGAGAATGTTTGCCGTACTTCGTCTCGCCCAGCTGCGAAAAAGTGCGAACGGTCCGACGCCTCGACGAAATTCCCGGCCGAATTGATGTGGAACAAGCGTGGCGGCTCACCGGCAATCTGGCCGCCGACGAGGAAGGTGCCGTTTGGGTCGCCGTAGGGCTGCACGAAGCTGCCGTCGCGGGCGATCACCTCGCGCAGCTTGCCGCCCAGCAGCATCGCCACGTCGTACATCGTATGCGCGGCGTGCAGGTCCTGCCCGTAGCGGCCGCTGCCCGCCGTTTCTCGCAGGGCCGTCACCACCGCCTGGGTGGTGGCGAGATTGCCCGCCGACAGCACGACCACCACCCGTTGGCCGGGAACCTCGAACAGGGCCAGCTTCTTGACCAGCGCCACCTGGTCCACGCCCGCGTTCGAGCGCGAATCGGATGCCAGCACCAGGCCTTCCAGGAGCAGAATTCCAAGACAGTAGGTCACATGTTCCCCCGGTTTCCGCCGGCCCCGGCTGGGTCCCGACGCGGCGCATGACTGCTGCAGTCGAGTCCGCACCCCTGGCCATTACAAGCAGAACGCCAAATGTCGAATGATCCAAACCTGGTCGAACTCGTTGCCCGTGTCCACGAGGACATCCAGCCCCACTTCGGCCAGGTCCGCGTGGCCGACTACATCCCGGCCCTGGCCCGCGTCGACCCCGCCAGTTCGGGCTGGCGATCGTCACCTGCCGGGGCGAAACCGCGTCCGCCGGCGACTGCAGCGTGCCGTTCTCCATCCAGGGCGTCTCTAAGGTCTTCACGCTGACCCTGGCGCTCGGGCGCCTGGGTGACACGCTGTGGCAGCGGGTCGGGCGCGAGTCCTCGGGTTCTCCGTTCAACTCGATCGTCCAGCTCGAGCGCGAGCTGGGCATTCCGCGCAACC
>DASQFA010000349.1:0-3778 GCA_035633375.1 Rubrivivax sp. | reverse complement strand
CCTGTGCGCCGGCCTGGCCTTCTTGCTGGTGGGTGCGGGATTGCAGACGACGCAGACCACCGGCCTGGCGCTGGCCACCGACCTGGCGTCCGAGGAATCGCGCCCGCGCGTGGTGGCGCTGATGTACGTGATGCTGCTGCTTGGCATGGTCGGCGGCAGCACACTGTGCAGTACCTTGCTGGCCGACTTCTCCGACAAGAAGCTGGTGCAGGTGGTGCAGGGCGCGGCGCTGCTGAGCGTGTTCCTGAACGTCATCGCGGTGTGGCGCCAGGAGGCGCGCCAGCCCGGCCGTCGGCGCAACAAGGCGGCGCCGGCACCGGCCTTCGCGCCGATGTGGCGCGCCTTCATCGCCCAGAAGCATGCCCGCCGCTTCCTGTGGACCGTGGCCCTGGGCACCACTGCCTTCAATATGCAGGACATCGTGCTCGAGCCCTACGGCGGCGAGATCCTTGGCCTGAGCGTCGGCGAGACCAGTGCGCTCACGGCGCTGATGGCCATCGGTTCGCTGCTGGCCTTTGCGCTGTCGGCGCGGCTGCTCGGCCGAGGCGCGGACCCCTTCCGCGTGGCCGCCTGTGGCGCCTTGCTCGGGCTGCCGGCGTTTTGTGCCGTGATCTTCTCTGCGCCGCTGGAATCGGTGGCGCTGTTTCGGGCCGGCGTGGCACTGATCGGCTTCGGCGGCGGCCTGTTCGCGGTGGGCACGCTGTGTGCCGCGATGAGCCTGGAGCGCCCCGAGCATGTGGGCTTGGCACTGGGCGCCTGGGGCGCCGTGCAGGCCACCGCGGCCGGCGTCTCGGTGGCGGCGGGCGGCGCCATCCGCGATGGCGTGTCGAGCCTGGCCATGCAGGGTCTGCTGGGCGAGGCGCTGGTCAACCCAGTCACCGGCTACAGCTTCGTCTATCACATCGAGATGTATCTGTTGTTTGCGGCGTTGGTGGCCCTCGGGCCACTGGTGCGCGCCACCACCCGGCAGGGGCCGCGTGCCTCGCCACGTTTCGGTCTGGCCGATCTTCCCGGCTAGGCCCGCAACCCGAAGGAGCAATTCATGGGAACCGGTGCCATCACCCAGTATGTCGACGTCGCGCAGCTCGTGCTGTACGCGTTTTGGATCTTCTTCTTCGGCTTGATCTACTACCTCGTGCGCGAGAACCACCGCGAGGGCTACCCGATGGAGACCGACAGTGGCCGCGGCGTGATCACGGGCTGGCCGATTCCCGAGCCCAAGGTCTTCAAACTGGCCCATGGCGGCGAGGCGGTCGTGCCCAACCTGGCACCCTCGCCCCAGACGCTGCGCGCCGAACCCGCACATGCCTGGGCCGGCGCGCCCCTGGTGCCGACCAGCGAAAACCCGATGCTCGACGGTGTGGGCCCCGGTGCCTGGGCCGACCGCGCCGATGTGCCCGACCTGGACTTCGAAGGCACGGTGAAGATCGTGCCGCTGCGCGTGGCCACCGACTTCCGGGTCTCGAGCAAGGACAACGACCCACGCGGCCTGACGGTGGTCGGCGCCGACGGCGAAACCGGCGGCACGGTGGTCGATCTGTGGGTGGACAAGGCCGAGAGCCTGTTCCGCTACATCGAGATCGAGCTCGCAGGCGGCGCCCGGCGCGTGCTGCTGCCGATGAACTTTGCGCGCATCAAGAAGGACCGCATCGTCGTCAATGCCATCCTGGGCCACCAGTTCGCCCAGGTGCCGGGCACGCGCAGCGCCGACCAGGTCACCCAGCTCGAGGAAGAAAAGATCATGGCCTACTACGGCGCGGGTCTGCTGTATGCCGAGCCCTCGCGCATCGATCCCCTGATCTGAGCCGCGCCGGCTCATCGCAACCGACATCCGTGGAGCCTGCACGCATGAAACCCGCCCATCGACACAGCGCCAGCGGTCACGAGCATGAATTCGAGGCGCAGCCCGGCCTGCCCGAAGCCCTGCCGTCCGGCGAAAGGCTGCTCTGGCAGGGCAGCCCGCAGTGGCGCACGCTGGCGCGCCGGGCTTTTCACGTGCGCAAGCTGATGGTCTATTTCGCGGCGATGGCGCTGCTGCGCGTCTTTTTCGTGTTCAGCGACACGGGTTCCGGTTGGGCAGCCCTGCGCGCGAGCATCGGCCCGCTGGCGGTGACCGCGCTGGCGCTGGGTCTGGTGCTGCTGATGGCCTGGCTGTCGGCGCGCTCGACGGTCTATACCCTGACCGACAAGCGCGTGGTGATGCGCATCGGCATCGTGCTGACGCTGACCTTCAACATCCCTCTCAAACGCATCGCCGGTGCCGGCCTGCACCTCGACGCGGATGGCACCGGCGATCTGCCGCTCACGCTGCTGCCGCCGGACCGCATTGCCTGGCTGCATCTGTGGCCGCATGCGCGGCCCTGGCGTCTGGGGCGGCCCGAGCCCATGCTGCGCAGCGTGCCGCAGGCGGCGATGGTGGCACGGTTGCTCTCGCAGGCCTGGTCGCAGGCCACCGGCCAGTCGGCCGCCAGCGCCGAAGCGCACGACAGCGCCGCGCCGGTACGCCCGGCCACGGCCTCGGGCGGCGCCAGCGGCCAACCCGCGCTGGCCGGGCGGTGAGCCAAGAGCCCACCCGAACCCCGCCCGCGATGAACACGCTGCACCCCACCCCGCCTGCGTCCGTGCCCGCGCCGGACAGCATGCCGCGCGGCCCGTTGCTGTTCATCGGCGCGGTGCTGCTGGCGGTGCTGATCGGCGTGGCCGGCGTGCGCTGGTCGGGCATGAGCATTCGCGTCCCCGATGCCGATGCCGTGGCCACGCGCAGCCTGCGCTTCGAAGACCGGCCCGACGGCAGCGTGGCCGTGCTCGACGCGCGCAGCGGCCAGCAGATCGAATCCATCCAGGGCGAGGCCGGCTTCCTGCGCGGCGCCTTGCGCGCCATGGCGCGCGAGCGGCGCAAGCAAGGGCTCGGCTCGGCACCGGCCTTCGAACTCATCGCCCGCGCCGACGGCCGGCTGACACTCAGCGACCCGGCCACCGGCGAGCGTGTCGATCTCGAATCCTTCGGCCCCACCAATGCCGGCACCTTCGCGCGGCTGCTTACCGCCCAACCCACGCCGGCCCGCTGACCCTTCCAGGAGTCCCCCATGACCACTGCCCAGATGATCGCCACCCCCGACGAAGCCGCGCGCAAGGCCAAGGAAAGCACGCTGCTCAGCCCGCGCTTCTACACCACCGACTTCAAGGCCATGGACGCGATCGACGTGTCGCCGATCCGCGCCGAATGGGACGTGATGATGGCCGAGTACGAAGGCGACAACAACCACGACCACTTCCAACGCAACGAACTGTTCGCCAAGGAAGTGGCCGAGGTCTTCTCGCAGGTGTCGCCGGAGCTGCGCAAGGAGTTCCTCGAATTCCTGATCACCTCGGTGACTTCGGAGTTCTCGGGCTGCATTCTCTACAACGAGATCCAGAAGAACATCAGCAACCCGGACATCAAGGCGCTGATGCGCTTCATGGCACGCGACGAATCGCGCCATGCCGGCTTCATCAATCAGAGCCTGAAGGACTTCGGCCTGGGCATGGACCTGGGCGACCTGAAGCGCACCAAGGCCTACACCTATTTCAAGCCCAAGTACATCTTCTATGCCACCTACCTGTCGGAGAAGATCGGCTACGCGCGCTACATCACGATCTTTCGGCAGATTGAGCGCCATCCGGAACTGTGCTTTCACCCGATGTTCAAGTGGTTCGAACAGTGGTGCAACGACGAGTTCCGCCACGGCGAATCCTTCGCGCTGATCATGCGCACGCAGCCGCACCTGCTGCGCGGCGC
>DASQFA010000348.1:0-1670 GCA_035633375.1 Rubrivivax sp. | reverse complement strand
AGCCTCTACCCGCCCGACGCAGGAGGCGCAGGTCATGCCTTCCACCTGCAGCGTGAAGTCGGTGCTGCCGGCCTCATAGCCGGCCTGCCGCACCGCCGTGACCAAGGCGTCGGCCGTGACCGACGCGTCTGCCTGGACCCGGGCCTTTTCGGTCGCCAGGTTGACCGTGGCATCGATGACGCCGGGGACCTTCCTGAGCGCCTTCTCGACGCGCATCACGCACGAGGCGCAGGTCATGCCACCGATCTGCAGGTCGATCGACCTGGCGACCGGGTTTCGAATGGCGGGTCCGTTCATGGCGATCGCATCGTGTCCTGTGAGTCAACGTGCCGGCATTTTCAGGATTCCAACGATAGGAAGGTCAAGCCAAACGTTGCAATGCTGTGTGGTGAGCAGGGTCATGGCAAGCCCGCAGGGCCGGGCACCACCGGGCACCACCGGGCGCGCCTGCCCGCGGGCCGCAGTGGCAAGCGGCCCGACCATCCGGACCCCACACCGTTCAGGCGGCCCGGCGCCCAGCGCCGCGGGGATCAGGCGGGGGCGCGACGGCCGGTTGCTCGCGACGCGCGGCCTTCGATGAGGCTCATGCCCCAGGCGGCAACGACCAGGAACGCGACAAAGGCCAGCGTCCACCAGCCCATGCCCACGCCGGTGAGACCGGGCAGCGTCAACTCTCCAAGCGAATTGGCCTTGTACCAGTCATCCAGTTGCGGCGTGAACTCGGCGTAGGCGTACACGCCGGCCAGCATGCCCAGCGCAAACAGCACGGCGTCCTTGCGGCCCGACGCGATGGCCGCCACCGAGGTGCCGGGGCAGTATCCGCCGATCAGGAAGCCCGCACCGAAGAGCAGGCCGCCGACGCCCTGTGCCAGCAGGTTGGTGGGCTCGACGTACAGCGCCCCCAGGTCCAGCAGACCCAGCGCCGACAGCGCGAACAGCCCGACCATGGCGGTGACGACGGCCGTGAACATGACCTTCACCACCGCCATGTCGCGCAGGTAGAACACGGCCGTCAGCTTGCGCGCGCTGCCGAAGCCGGCGCGTTCCAGCGCCACGCCGAAACCGATGCCCAGCACCAGCGCGATGGCCAGCTCGGCCGCCAGCGGGAACTCGATCGTCGAAGACAGCGGCCACATCACAACCACTCCTTGCGCAGCAGGTGCGCCAGCCCGAATCCGGCCACGAACACAGCCAGCAAGAACAGCAGGCTGCCGGCATTGAGGATCGAACTGCCGGTCAGCGCCTGCCCGCTGGTGCAGCCCTTGGCGAGCTTGGCACCGCAGGCGGCGATGAAGCCGCCGGCAAAGGCCAGTGCCAGACGCTGGCCGTCGGAGATGCGCGGGCCGCGTTCGGTGACGATGGCAAAGCGCCGTGCCTGCCAGGCGGAGACGGCGGCGCCGATGAAGGCGCCGCACAGCAGGAACAGTGTCCAGTTGAGCAGCGGCGCGCCATCGTTCCAGTACTTCAGGTGCACGATGCTCGACTGCACCGAGGCCGGCGTCACGAGCCCCGCCAGCCATGTCGCGAGTGCGGCAAAGCCGGCCGTGGCGCCGAGGCCGCGGCCCGTGACCACATAAGTGGCCAGCAGCACCAGGCCGAGCAGGACTCCGGCGAGATAGGGGTTCATAAAAGGCCGCGCGCTTACCTCGCCGCAACTTCGCTCGCGCGAA
>DASQFA010000347.1:0-6663 GCA_035633375.1 Rubrivivax sp. | reverse complement strand
TCACCGCAGAGTAACGGAGGACGCAGAGTTGGCGCAGAGGAAATGCAATGGATTCAAATCGTTTCCTGTATTTCTCTGCGGACCTCTGCGTCCTTTGTTCCTCTGCGGTGAAGGCTGCTTGTATTCGGCTGCTTTGCGCCGCAAGCCGACAGCGGCGAGGGAACTCCTTGCCTGCCCATCAATATGTGCGTAGAATGCGCCTAAAAAGTACATTGCATTAACATATCTGGATGCCATGGAACTGAAGACCGCGCGGCTGACCCTGCTCATCGACCCCGAGAAGAAAGCCGCCTTCGAAGGCCTGTGCGCTCGCCAGGACCTGACTCCGTCACAGGTGGTGCGTCAGCTCATCCGTGACTACCTGACGCAGCACGGTGTGAGCTACATACCCAGTGGCGCCGCCGCGCCGGCAAAGCGCCCGTCCGCCATGGCCAAGCGCGCGCGCTCGCCTCGAGCCACCAGGCGCGGCTGAAGTCGCTGCCTTGG
Organism: Rubrivivax sp.; assembly: GCA_035633375.1. Lineage (GTDB taxonomy): Bacteria > Pseudomonadota > Gammaproteobacteria > Burkholderiales > Burkholderiaceae_C > Rubrivivax. Next base: position 6,177 of record DASQFA010000347.1, on the reverse strand, counting down.
CCGATCCACGCAGTTCCGCCGAAGCAGGCCGACACAGCGGCGCACTGCCCCTTTCACCCGAACCCTGCGCGCCATGCAACTGCAACGCTTTCATCCACGGCTGCTCGACACGCTGAAGGGCTACGACGCGGCGATGTTGGCGCGCGATGTGGGCGCCGGCCTCACCGTGGGCATCGTCGCGCTGCCGCTGGCCATGGCCTTTGCCATCGCCTCGGGTGTCAAGCCCGAGGCCGGCATCTTCACCGCCATCATCGCCGGCTTCCTGATCAGCGCGCTGGGCGGCTCCACGGTGCAGGTCGGCGGGCCGGCGGGCGCCTTCATCGTCATCGTCTACGGCATCGTCGAGCGCTACGGCCTGGCCAACCTGCTCATCGCCACCTCGCTGGCCGGTGTGCTGCTGTTCCTGCTGGGACTGTTCAAGCTGGGCGCGCTGGTGCGCTACGTGCCGGTGCCGATCATCATCGGCTTCACCAACGGCATCGCGGTGCTGATCGGGCTGTCGCAGGTGAAGGACCTGCTCGGCCTGCGCATCGAGAAGATGCCGTCCGACTTCTTCACGCAGATCCAGGTGCTGTGGTCGAACCTGGCCTCGATCAACCTGTCGGCGCTGGCCATCGGGCTGGCCTGCCTGGCGCTGGTGGTGCTGTGGCCCAAGTCATACACCATGCCGCAGGCGCCGACGGGGCTTTGGGGCAAGGTACGGCGCCTGAGTTCGCACCTGCCGGGCACGATCATCGCGCTGGTCGGGGCCACCGTGGCAGCGGCCCTGCTGAAGCTGCCGGTGGAGACCATCGGTTCCCGCTTCGGCGGCATCCCGCAGACGCTGCCGGCCTTCGCGCTGCCCGAGCTGAGCTGGGCCAGCGCCAAGCTGCTGCTCATCCCGACGATCACCATCGCGCTGCTCGGCGCCATCGAGTCGCTGCTGTGCGCGCGCGTGGCCGACAACGCCACCGAGTTCCCGCGCCATGACCCGAACCAGGAACTGATGGCCCAAGGCGTGGCCAACTTCGTCGTGCCCTTCTTCGGCGGCATTCCGGCCACCGGCACCATCGCGCGCACCGTCACCAACGTGCGCGCCGGTGCGGTCTCGCCCGTCGCCGGCATCGTGCACGCACTCACGCTGCTGGCGGTGGTGCTGCTGGCCGCGCCTTGGGCGGTGCATGTGCCGCTGGCGGCGTTGGCCGGCATCCTGATGTTCGTGGCCTGGAACATGGGCGAGTGGCACGAGTTCGCGCGGCTGCGCCGCTTCAGCCCGCAGTACCGCACCATCCTCGTCGGCACCTTCCTGCTCACCGTGGTCTTCGACCTGACGGTGGCGGTCGAGGTGGGGCTGGTGCTGGCCTGCCTGTTCTTCATCTACCGCATGAGCACGCTGTTCAGCGTGCGCCCGCACGCCGTCGGCGAGCTGCCGCCGGGCGTGGTGGTGTTCGAGCTCTTCGGCTCGCTGTTCTTCGGCGCGGTGGGCAAGATCGAGGAGCTGCCGGCGCAACTGCCCGAGGGCACGCGCGCGGTGGTGCTGGGAATGCACCGGCTGATCTCGATGGACACCTCGGGCCTGGAGGCGCTGGAGCAATTGCACCGCATGCTCAAGCGCCGCGACATCAGCCTGGTGCTGGCCAACGTGAACGAACAGCCGCTGTCGCTGATGCGCCGCTCGGGCTTCGAGGCTCTGATCGGTGCCGACGCCATCGTGCCGAACGTGACCGAGGCGGTGGGCCGGTTCACATAGCTCGGCGCAGCCTCACCAGAACGGCTTGGCCTTGCGCAGCGCCGCAAGGGCGCGCACGCTGCGCGCGATGCAGTCGTCGCGCTCGTGCGCCAGCCAGCCCAGTGCGAACATCGCCAGCGAGTCATCCAGGCCCTCGGGCTCGAACAGCGTGCGTGCCACGCACACGTCGTTGAAGTCGCCCAGCGCCTCTTGCGCCGGGGCCAGCCGCTTCTGAAAGGCCTTCACGTCCTTGGGCCGGTACAGGCTGGCGGCAAAGTCACTCACATAGCGCAAGCGCTTGACACGCTTGCGCAGGCGGTGGCGGGCCTCGTCGTCGAGTTCGGCAAACTTCAGGGCATCGCGCCGCACCTGCCGGAACAGGCGTGTCAGGCGCTTGTGCAGCAGCGCGGCGAAGGGCTGGCCCGACAGGCCCGTGCCCGCGGCAAAGGCCACCAAATCCAGCCACAGTTGCGTCGTGACGGTGTCGCGCAGCGCCAGTTGCGCGGCCGGCTCGGCCTCGATCTGCGGCAGCTCCAGGCCGGAGGCGCCGGCCTTCTGCAGGGCCGGCAGCAGCGTCTGCGCCAGCGCATCCCGATCCCTTGCGCTGCCCAGGCGGCCGAACAGCTGCGCCAGGGCGTCGGCCCAGCCGGCGCCGACCTGCGGCGACAGTTCACCCAGCTCGCGCACCGCCGTACGCAGCCGGCGCAGGCCGACGCGCAACTGGTGCAGGTGCTCGGGCGCCGTGTCATCCTCATTCGCGATCTCGCTGGCATTGCCCAGCGCCTGAGCCAGGCAGTTGCCGACCACGGCGCGCAGCGCGACATCGCTGTCCACGCCTTCGGGCAACAGCAACGCCTGCGCCTTGACCGGCGCCCCCAAGCGCACACCGCGCGCCAGCCGGTCGCCGCGTTCGGCCTTGGTGCGGATGTCCAGCGTCAGGCCAAAGCGCGCCACCCAGCGTGCCGCAAGTGCAACCAGCGCGGCGGGGTCTCCGCCCTTGAGTTCGAACTCCAGCTCGCACAGCGGCCAGCGCTCGTCGCCGGCTTTCAGCGCACCCTGGTCGAAGGCCAGTTCCACCAGGCAGCCCTTGGCGCGCACCAGGCGCTTGATGCGTGTCACCTCGGTGGCGTAGGTGGGCAAGAGCACGCCCTCCCCCAAGGCCTGGCGCAGCGCGTCGCCAGCCGGCGTAGCGTCGTGCAAGGCCGGGTCGGCCACCGGCACCTCGCCCGCGGGCACGCTCAGTACCACCTCGTGTTCCAGCCGTTGCCAGATGCCGTCGCCTGCGCCCTTGAGTGTCTGCACCCAGCGCCGCCCCTCCTTGCGTACGCGCAACGCCAGCCCGGCATGGGCCAATTGACGCTCGGCCGTGTCGTAGTACTGGCCACGCAGCAGCACCCGCATGGAGGTGGGGGTGGCCACGGCGCGAGCCACGGCCACGCGCCTTGCGGCTGGCACCTGGAACTTGAGTTCGATTTCGGTCATGCAGATCGTCCTGCACCCTCAAACGAGCGCCCGGCGCTGCCGGAGGTGGTTCGATCGGGCAAGCTGCCCCTGTGGCAGGCGGCTAAAATGGACACAGCCCATTCTGCATTAGAGCGCTCCATGCCATTCTTCCGCAAGCCATACAAGTCCGAAGTATCGATCTTCATCGACGAGCTCAAGGCGAAGAAGCCCAGCCTGGAGAGCGAGCAGCGCGCCGGACGCGCGCTGCTGTGGGACAAGACGCTGGACCGTCATGCCGAGGCCGCGTGGAGCGAGGCGCGGGTGCCGCAGCAGCCCTACGTCTACCAGACGAACAACTCCTGAGGCCATTTGAGCCCGGCAAGCCTGGCCGCAGCGGTGGCCCAACGCGACGCCGCGGCCGACCCGGTAGAAGCCGCGCTGCCCGTGGTGGTGGACCAGGTGGCGCTGGCGCGCCTGTACGGCGAGCCGCTGTTCAAGCTGCCGCACGACCTGTACATACCGCCGGATGCGTTGGAGGTCTTCCTCGAGGCCTTCGAGGGCCCGCTGGACCTGCTGCTGTACCTGATCCGCCGGCAGAACTTCAACATCCTCGACATCCCGCTGGCCGACGTGACGCGCCAGTACCTCGACTATGTGGAGCAGATCCGCCGGCGCAACCTCGAGCTGGCCAGCGAATACTTGCTGATGGCGGCGATGCTCATCGAGATCAAGTCGCGCATGCTGCTGCCGCCGAAGAAGACGGCCGACGGCGCGGAGGTGGGCGACCCTCGTGCCGAGCTGGTGCGCCGCCTGCTCGAGTACGAACAGATGAAGCTCGCCGCCGCCCAGCTGGACGCGCTGCCGCTGCTGGGGCGCGACTTCCTGCGTGCGCAGGTGGTGATCGAACAGTCGGTGCAAACGCGCTTTCCCGATGTCAGTGCGCAAGACCTGCGTGACGCCTGGCTGGCGATCCTGCAGCGCGCCAAACTCAACCAGCACCATCACATCACGCGTGAGCAGCTCTCGGTGCGCGAGCACATGAGCATCGTGCTCAAGCGCCTGCAGGGCCGCCGCTTCGTCGAATTCCACGAACTCTTCGAGCCCGGCCGCGGCCTGGGCGTGCTGGTGGTGACCTTCCTGGCGATGCTGGAGCTGTCACGCGAGAGCCTGCTCGAGCTGACGCAGGCCGAGGCCTTCGCGCCGATCTACGTGCGCCTGGCCTTCACCCCGAACTGAGCGCCAGGGGCGACCCGGGTCACTGCACTTCGATCTGGCCGGTGGTACGCGCTCGAATCAGCGACCACGACAGTCCGAATCCCAACACAGACCCGAACACGATCAGGCCGATCCACACCATGGCCTGACTGCCGACGTGGTGCAGCACATCCATGTCGACCAGCATCCAGACGAAGCTGCCGAGCAGCAGACAGCCCAGGATCAAGCCCAGCGCCCCCAGGGCCACGTAGGCCGTGCGCAGGCAGACGATCCAGGCAATGAGCAGGGCCACACCTGCGAAGGCCTTGACGGCCGTGATGCCGTATGGCGGAGCGGCCAGCCAGTGGAAGACCGAGGTCCCACTCGGATTGAAGGTGACCAGCACGATGGCGATGGCCAACGCGACGCGAAGCACGATGCCGGACCAGGAAATGCCTTGAACTGCCATACAAAAATTCTAGCCTACGACCTCGCAGGCGATGTGATCGGCGGTCGCACCATGCGTCGGGTTCGCGGCACGCCCAACGAACTTGCAGACCGGCTCGGGCGGCCGAGTTTCGTTTTGGCGCCGCGCTCGTCGCGGCCAACGGCCTCGTGATACCGTGGCCGAAGGAGGTGGTGCACATGAAACCTGCTGTCGGTTTGATCGGTCTCGGGGCCATGGGGCTCGGCATGGCGCAATCGCTGTGCCGCAGCGGTTTCGCGCCCCGTGTCTTCGACGTGCGGGCAGGTCTGGCCGACGCGTTCGCCCGCGATGGCGGCACGGCCTGCCACACAGCGGCCGAGCTGGCGCGGTCCTGTGAGGTGGTGGTGTCGGTGGTGGTCAACGCCGCGCAGACCGAGGACTTGCTCTTCGGCGCCGGCAACGTGGCCGCGTCGATGCCCGCAGGCAGCGTGTTCGTAATGTGCTCGACCGTCGACCCAAATTGGTCGGCGGCGCTCGAAACCCGGCTGGCCGAACGTGGCTTGTTGTACCTGGATGCGCCCATCTCGGGCGGCGCCGCCAAGGCCGCCAGCGGCCACATGACGATGATGACCTCCGGCACCCCGGCGGCCTACGCCAAGGCCGGCGGCGTGCTCGACGCCATGGCCGCCAAGGTGTACCGGCTCGGCGACCAGGCCGGCGCCGGCAGCAAGGTGAAGATCATCAACCAGTTGCTCGCCGGCGTGCACATCGCCGCCGCGGCCGAGGCCATGGCGCTGGGCCTGCGCGAAGGTGTGGATCCGGCCGCGCTGTACGAGGTCATCACGCACAGCGCCGGCAACAGCTGGATGTTCGAGAACCGCATGGCGCATGTGCTGGCCGGCGACTACACGCCGCTGTCGGCCGTGGACATCTTCGTGAAGGACTTGGGGCTGGTGCTTGACATGGCGCGCGCCAGCAAGTTCCCGTTGCCGCTCTCCAGCACGGCGCACCAGATGTTCATGCAGGCGTCCACGGCAGGTTTCGCCCGCGAGGATGACAGCGCGGTGATCAAAATATTTCCGGGCATTGAATTGCCCAAGAAACCATGAAAAAACTAGTGCTCGGATGCATTGCCGACGACTTCACCGGTGCGACTGATCTGGCCAACAACCTGGTGCGCGCCGGCATGCGCGTGGTGCAGGCGATGGGTGTGCCGACCCAGCCGCTCGACACCGACGCCGATGCGGTGGTGGTCGCGCTCAAATCGCGCACCGTGCCGGTGGACGAGGCGATTGCCCAGTCGCTCGCCGCCCTGCAGTGGTTGCAGGCCCAGGGCGCGCAGCAGATTTATTTCAAATATTGTTCCACCTTTGACAGCACGGCGCAGGGCAACATTGGCCCGGTG
>DASQFA010000346.1:0-9149 GCA_035633375.1 Rubrivivax sp. | reverse complement strand
TGCGGGCCGGGCCGACCCCGCGCGCATGGCCCGCGCCTTGCATTCACCTGTCAGACGCCATTCCAGGAGCCTCCCTTGTCGATCCATGTCGCGCTGAACCACATCACGCACTATCGCTACGACCGCCGTGTCGCGCTGTCGCCGCAAGTGGTGCGGCTGCGCCCGGCGCCACACTGCCGTACGCCGATCCTGAGCTATTCGCTCAAGGTCGAGCCGGCCGGTCACTTCGTCAACTGGCAGCAGGACCCGTTTGCCAACTATCTGGCGCGGCTGGTGTTCCCGGAAGCCACCGCCGAGTTCAAGGTCACGGTCGACCTAGTGGCCGAAATGGCGGTGTACAACCCCTTCGACTTCTTCCTCGAGCCCGAGGCCGAGACCTACCCCTTCGACTACGCTGCCGAGCTGAAGCACGACCTGGCGCCTTACCTGGTGAAGGGCGAGCTTACGTCGCGCTTCAAGGCCTTCGTCGACAGCATTTCGCGCAAGGAGTTGCGCACCATCGACTTCCTCGTCGGCCTGAACCAGCGGCTGCAGCGCGAGATCGGCTACCTGATCCGCATGGAGCCGGGAGTGCAGACGCCTGAAGTCACGCTGACAAACCTGTCGGGATCGTGCCGCGACACCGGCTGGCTGCTGGTGGAAACGCTGCGCCACATGGGGCTGGCGGCGCGCTTCGTTTCGGGTTACCTGATCCAGCTCAAGCCCGACGTTAAGTCGCTCGACGGGCCCAGCGGCACCGACGTCGATTTCACCGACCTGCATGCCTGGTGCGAGGTGTTCCTGCCCGGCGCCGGCTGGGTCGGCCTGGACCCGACCTCGGGCTTGATGGCCGGCGAAGGCCATATCCCGGTAGCCTGCACGCCCGAGCCGTCGACGGCGGCGCCGATCAGCGGCGCGGTGGACGAATGCGAGGTGCGCTTCGAGCACCACATGGGCATCACGCGCATCTACGAATCGCCGCGTGTCACCAAACCCTACACCGACGCGCAGTGGCAGGCCATCCTGGATCTGGGCCACCAGGTCGATGCCGAGCTGGAGCGGCAGGACGTGCGCTTGACGATGGGCGGCGAGCCGACCTTCGTCTCGGTGGACGACCGTGACGGCGCCGAATGGAACACCGATGCGCTCGGCCCCACCAAACGCGGCCTGGCCACCGAGCTGGTGCACCGCCTGATGGCCCGCTACGGCCAGGGCGGCTTCCTGCACTTCGGACAGGGCAAGTGGTACCCGGGCGAGCAATTGCCGCGCTGGGCCCTGAGCATCGGCTGGCGCACCGATGGCCAGCCCTGCTGGATGGATCCGAAGCTGTTTGCCGACGAGCGCGAAACGTTGCAATACGGCAGCGACGACGCCAAGACCTTCATCCACCACCTGACGCGGCGCCTGGGCCTGCCCGACCAGTATGTGCAGGCCGGTTATGAGGACACCTGGTACTACCTGTGGCGCGAGCGCCGGCTGCCGGTGAACGTCGACCCCTTCGATTCGAAACTCGACGACGCGATGGAGCGCGCGCGCCTGCGCCGCCTGTTCACGCAGGGCCTGGACAAGCCAGTGGGCTACCTGCTGCCGCTGAAGCGCGAGTTCCATGCCGCCAGCGCCGGCCCGAAGTGGATCACCGGCGCGTGGTTCCTGCGCGACGAGCGGCTGTACCTGATGCCGGGTGATTCGCCGATGGGCTTGCGGCTGCCGCTGGACTCGCTGCCCTGGGCCAAGGCCGATGAGGTGCAGCAGGTCATCGCGCAGGACCCGTACGTGTCGAGCGGCACGCTGCCCAGCGCCAGCGCGCTGCAGGCACGCCTTGCGGCGCGGCCGGGTTACGACGCGCACCGGGTGGGGGGCGGTTTCGCCGAAGGTGGACGCATCGCCCTGCAGTCGCAGCCCTGGCCAGTCGACAGCCTCACCGGCAACGGCGACAGCGATGGCACGGGTACGCAAGGCGGCACCGCGGCGCCGTGGGCCGCCGGCGGCGCAGTTGGCGGGCCGCACCTACCGGAAACGCCGCCGGTACGCGATCCGAAGGTGGCGCCCGGCCAAAACGAGTCGGCCGGCTGGCTGACGCGCACCGCGCTGTGCGTGGAGGTGCGTGATCCGCAGCGCGCCAACGGCCCGAAGGCCGAGAAGGAGCACGGCGGCAAGGGCAGCCTGTTGTACGTCTTCCTGCCCCCGTTGAAGCACCTGGAGGATTACCTCGAACTGCTGGCCGCGGTCGAGGCCACGGCCGCCGAACTGAAGCTCAAGGTGGTGCTCGAAGGTTATCCGCCGCCGCGCGATCCGCGGCTGAAGATCCTGCAGGTGACGCCGGATCCAGGCGTGATCGAGGTCAACATCCATCCGGCGTCGAGCTGGGAGCAGCTGGTCGACCACACCGAGTTCCTGTACGACGCGGCGCACCGCACGCGGCTGTCGACCGAGAAGTTCATGCTCGACGGCCGCCACACCGGCACCGGCGGCGGCAACCACTTCGTGCTCGGTGGCGCCACGCCAGCCGACAGCCCCTTTCTGCGCCGGCCCGACGTGCTCGCCAGCCTGCTGAGCTACTGGCACAACCACCCCAGCCTGAGCTACCTGTTCTCGGGCATGTTCATCGGGCCGACCAGCCAGGCGCCGCGTTTCGACGAGGCGCGCAACGACCAGGTCTACGAGATCGAGGTGGCCCTGGCCGAGCTCGAGCGGCAGATGGCGATGCAAACGCAGGTGCCGCCGTGGCTGGTCGACCGCTCGCTGCGCAACCTGCTCATCGACGTCACCGGCAACACCCATCGCAGCGAGTTCTGCATCGACAAGATGTACTCGCCCGACGGCCCCACCGGCCGGCTGGGCCTGCTCGAGCTGCGCGCCTTCGAGATGCCGCCGCATGCGCAGATGAGCCTGGTGCAGCAACTGCTGCTGCGCGCCTTGCTGTCGTGGTTCTGGCACGAGCCGTACCGCGGCCGCGGCAGCACAAGGCTGACGCGCTGGGGCACGGGGCTGCACGATCGCTTCATGCTCCCGAGTTTCGTGCAGATGGACTTCAACGACGTGATGAGCGAGCTGCGTGGCGCAGGCTTCGCCTTCGACGATGCCTGGTTCGAGCCGCACCTCGAGTTCCGCTTCCCGCTGATCGGCGAGATTGCCGCGATGGGCGTGGCCTTGAGCCTGCGCACTGCGCTCGAACCCTGGCATGTGCTGGGTGAGGAAAACAGCTCCAGCGGCACCGCGCGCTATGTCGATTCCTCGCTCGAGCGGCTCGAAGTCAAGGTCACCGGCCTCAACGACAACCGCCACGTGGTCACCGTCAACGGCCAGGCCCTGCCGCTGCAGCCCACCGGGCGCATCGGCGAGTTCGTCTGCGGCGTGCGCTACCGCGCCTGGCAGCCGCCCTCGGCGCTGCACCCGACCATCGGCGTGCATGCGCCCTTGACCTTCGACTTGGTGGACCGCTGGCTGCAGCGCTCGATGGGTGGCTGCCAGTACCACGTGGCGCATCCCGGCGGCCTCAGCCACGAGGACTTTCCGGTCAACGCCTACACGGCGGAGAGCCGCCGCCTGGCGCGCTTCGTGCGCTTCGGCCACACGCCGGGCAAGATGGTGGTGGAGCCGGCGCGGCCGAGCGTGGAGTTCCCGTTCACGCTCGACCTGCGCGTGCGCTGAAGGCCATAGCGGCGGCTGGATCATCTTGCTGCAGTCCCAGCTCCAATCCTCGCTGCCTTTCGCGGCCGAGGAGGCCATCCACCCGGGCCCGGCCGCACAGGCCGCGCTGCTGCGCCACAGCCTGGGGCCCGAGCCGGGCGGCTGGGACGAGATGCGCCAGGACGATGGCCAGCTGCGCCCGGCCTGGGCCGGCTTCGCGCGCTGGCTGCCGCCGCCCGCGCCGGGCACCAACCTGGGCGACGAGCTGGACCGCCGCGTGGCGCAGGTGGCGCGGCAGATCCGGCACGACGGCATCACGCACAACGTCTTCGGTGAACACGGTGCCGCGCAGCGCCAATGGCCGCTGGAGCTGCTGCCGCTGATCATCGGCCCGCAGGAGTGGGCCCACATCGAAGCCGGCGTGGCGCAGCGCGCGGCGCTGATGGAGGCGGTGCTGGCCGATGTCTACGGGCCGCAGCAGCTGCTGCACGAAGGTGTATACCCGCCGGCACTGCTGCTGCGCCACCCGGGCTACCTGCGCTCGATGCGCGGCGTGGCACCGGCCAGCGGGCAGCGTCTGCATGTCGTGGCCTTCGATCTGGCGCGCACGGCGGAGGGCGTGTGGCAGGTGGTGGCGCGGCGTTGCCAGGGCCCGTCGGGGCTGGGCTACGTGCTGCACAACCGGCTGGTGATCTCGCGGCAGTTCCCCGACGCCTTTCGCGAGCTGCGCGTGCAGCACATCGCCGCCAGCTACCGGCGGCTGCTCGATTCGATCGAACACCCGGCGCGCGCCGTGGCCGGCGGCGCGGCGGCGCGCGTGGTGCTGCTCACGCCGGGGCCGTACAGCGAAACCTACTTCGAGCATGCCTACCTGGCGCGCTACCTGGGCCTGCCGCTGGTCGAGGGCGGTGACCTGGTGGTGCGCGACAGGCGCCTGTATCTGAAAACCGTCGAGGGTCTGGAACCGGTGCACGGCATGCTGCGCCGCCTGGATGACGACTGGTGCGATCCGCTGGAGCTACGTTCCGATTCGGCGCTGGGCGTGCCCGGCCTGCTGCAGGCGGTGCGCGCCGGCCACCTGGTAATGGCCAACGCGCTGGGCAGCGGCTTCCTCGAATCGCCGGCGGTGCAGGGCTTCCTGCCCGGCATCGCGCGGCGTTTGACGGGGCAGGAGCTGCTGCTGCCGACGCTTGCGTCCTGGTGGTGCGGCGAGGCCGCAGCCTGGCGCGATGTGCGCTCGCGCCTTCTGGACAAGGTGGTGCGCAGCACCTACCCCAGCGGCGGGCGCGCCTCGGCCGTGCTGCAGCCGAACACGGCGAAGATCGAAGACGACCCCGACGCCTGGACAGTGACCGAGCGCGTGCACTATTCGCGTGCGCCCGTGTGGAGTGCAGGCACCATTCTGGCGCGCCCGGCCATGCTTCGCGTGTATGCCATTGCCGAGGGCAACGGCCACTGGCATGTGCTGCCCGGCGGCATGACGCGTGTCGCCCGGCTCGACGAGAACAGCGTGTCGATGCAGCGCGGCGGCACCAGCCTGGACACCTGGGTGCTGACCGAAGGCCCGGTGGACAGCTTTTCCATGCTGCCGCAGCGGCTGAGCGTGGACGATATCGCCGCGCGCCGCCCGCCGGTGTCCAGCCGCACCGCCGAGAACCTGTTCTGGTTCGGGCGCTACACCGAGCGCACCGAACAGATGGTGCGCCTGGCGCGTGCCGTGCTGATGCTCATCGACACCGACGACGATGCCCCGGAAAACCTGCGCGAGGCGCTGTCCGCGCTGGCCGTGGGCACCGGGCTGGCGCCGCATGGCGCGCCCACCCTGAACCAGGCACCGCATCTGTTCGAACGCGCCTTGCTGGGCGCGCTGGCCGATCCCGACGCCGGCAGCCTGAGCTACAACCTGGGTGCGCTGGAGCGCGCCGCGCAGGCCTTGCGCGAGCGCCTGTCCACCGAACAATGGGCCGTGGTGCGCGCCATGGGCGAGAACTTCAATGCCTTGCGCGGCGGCGTGTCGGACCTCCTGCCCACGCTGGCGCAGGTGCTGCCGGCGCTGGACCGGCTGGCGGTGCAGCTGGCGGCCGTCACCGGCGCCCAGAGCGACCGCATGACGCGCGACCATGGCTGGCGCTTCATGACCGTGGGGCGCCTCGTCGAGCGGCTCATCGGCATGGCCACGCAGCTGGGTGCCTTCGTGGAGACCGAATCGCTGCGCCATGTGGCCGGCACCGAGCTGATGCTCGAGCTGTTCGACAGTGCCATCACCTTCCGCGCGCGTTACCAGCGCCACCAGGACCTGCTCGCACTCACCGACCTGCTGGTGCTGGACAGCGCCAACCCGCGCGCCCTGGCCGGTGTGCTGCGGCGGCTGCGCACCGAGCTGCGCAAGCTGCCAGGCGACGATGCCTTCATCGCCACGCTGCTGGCCCGGCTGCCCGACGAAGGCGCCGGCGTGCACCTGGACGAGCTGCGAGGCGCCGACGAGGCCAGTGTCTTGCAGCTGCTCGGCAGCGTCTGCGAGCAGTTGCAGCACAGCGGCAAGGCGCTGGCCGATGACCTGGGCCACCGTTTCTTCGCGCATGCGTCGAGCGGCGACGAGTTGCAGCGGGTTTGAAATGAACCACCCCCGTATCGCCTGCGGCGCTCCCCCTCTAGGGGGCGACGCCAGCGGACCGGCAATGCCGGCTCCACGGCGTCCGCTTTTGGGCTGCGGTTTTATGCGTCGCGGGTCGCGCGACGCGCAGGGGAGCCACTGAGATGCGTGCCGACACCTGGCTCGAGGTGGTGCACGAGACGCGCTACGTCTATGCCGCAGCGGTGACGCAGGCGCAGCATATGGCCTACCTCGAGCCGCTGCAGGACGCGCGCCAGCAGCTGCTCGAACATGAACTGGACATCCAGCCGCTGCCCACACGGCTGACGCGCGACAGCGATGGCTACGACAACACCCGGGTGTTCTTCAGCCTGACCCAGCCGCACCGCGAATTGAGCGTGCGCGCACGCAGCCGCGTGGCGCTGGCGGCATGGGAAACGCCATTGCTGGCGGCCCGATCACCGGCCTGGGAGGCGGTGAGCCGGCGCCTGCGCTACGAAGCCGGTGGCCACTACGATGCGGCGGTGGACTTTGCCCAGCCGTCGCCCTACGTGCCGCGCTTGGCCGCGCTGCGCGACTATGGCGCCAGGAGCTTCGCGCCTGGCCAGCCGCTGGCGCTGGGCGCGCTGGACCTGATGCGCCGCATGCATGCCGACTTCAAGTTCCAGACCGCCAGCACCACGGTGGACACGCCGCTGCTCCAGGCCTTCGAACAACGCCGCGGCGTGTGCCAGGACTTCGCCCATCTGATGATCGCCGCATTGCGCATGCAGGGCCTGGCGGCGCGTTATGTCAGCGGCTACCTGCTGACCAAGCCGCCGCCGGGGCAGGAGGCGCTGCTCGGCGCCGACGCCTCGCATGCCTGGGTGCAGGTGTATTGCCCCGACACACCGGGCGTGCCGAACGGCTGGCTCGAGCTCGACCCGACCAACGACCTGGTGCCCGACACCAGCCACGTGCGCCTGGCGCTGGGGCGTGACTACGGCGACGTGACGCCGCTGCACGGCGTGATCCGTGGCGGCGGCCGGCACAGCCTGGAGGTGCGCGTGCACACCCGGCGTGTCGAGCCGGCACAGGCCCGAATGTTGCTTTCCTGAACCTACCCGAGGAGCCCATTGCATGCCAGCCAGCTTCGATGAAATGCGCGTCAGCCCGCAGCAGTTGCGGGAGCATTACCGCGGCTACGAGCGCTGGCTGAACGCGCAGCCCCAGGACCTGATGCGCGACCGGCGCGACGAGGCGGAGATGATCTTCCGCCGCGTCGGCATCACCTTTGCCGTGTACGGCGCCAAGGACGAAGACGGTGCGGGCACCGAGCGGCTGATCCCCTTCGACCTGATCCCGCGCGTCATCCCCAGCCATGAATGGTCGGAGCTGGAAAAGGGCCTGCGCCAGCGCGTCACGGCGCTCAACCGCTTCATCCATGACGTCTACCACGACCAGGAGATCCTCAAGGCCGGCCTGGTGCCCACCGAGCAGGTGCTGAAAAACAGCCAGTACCGGCCCGAAATGCGTGGCGTCAAGGTGCCCGGCGGCGTGTACTCGCACATCTCCGGCGTGGACATCGTGCGCGCCGCCAATGCCGACGGCAGCGGCAGCTACTACGTGCTCGAGGACAACCTGCGCGTGCCCAGCGGCGTGAGCTACATGCTCGAAGACCGCAAGATGATGATGCGGCTGTTCCCCGAGCTTTTTGCCCAGCACCGCGTGGCCCCGGTGGCGCATTACCCCGATCTGCTGCTGGAAACGCTGCGCGCCGTGGCGCCGGCCGGCGTGAACGAGCCCACGGTGGTGGTGCTCACGCCCGGCATGTACAACAGCGCGTATTTCGAGCATGCCTTCCTGGCACAGCAGATGGGCGTGGAGCTTGTCGAGGGCCAGGACCTGTTCGTGCGCGACGGCCATGTCTTCATGCGCGACACGCAGGGCCCGAAGCGGGTGGACGTGATCTACCGGCGCGTCGACGACGACTTCCTCGACCCAGAGGCCTTTCGCAAGGACAGCACGCTGGGCTGCGCCGGCCTGCTGGGCGTGTACCGCGCCGGCAATATCACGCTGGCCAATGCCATCGGCACCGGCGTGGCCGACGACAAGTCGATTTACCCCTACGTGCCGAAGATGATCGAGTTCTATCTGGGCGAGAAACCAATCCTGAACAACGTGCCCACCTACCTGTGCCGCAATGCCCGGGACCTGCAGTACGTGCTGGCGCACCTGGGCGAGCTGGTGGTGAAGGAGGTGCACGGTGCCGGCGGCTACGGCATGCTCGTCGGGCCGGCCGCGACCCAGGCCGAGATCGAGGCATTCCGCGCCCAGCTGCTCGGCAACCCGAGCAACTACATCGCGCAGCCGACACTGAGCCTGTCGACCTGCCCGACCTTCGTCGAATCGGGCATCGCGCCGCGGCACATCGACCTGCGGCCCTTCGTGCTGTCGGGCACCGAGGTGCAGATGGTGCCGGGCGGGCTGACGCGCGTCGCTCTGAAAGAAGGTTCGCTGGTGGTGAACTCGTCGCAGGGCGGCGGCACCAAGGACACCTGGGTGCTGGAAGATTGATGAACTAATTCATTCACCGCCGATGCGCGGAGGGCGCCGAGTCGACGCAGAGGAAGGCAAGAACATGTTCTGTATTTTCTCTGCGAAGCTCTGCGTACTTCGCGCCTCTGCGGTGAAGGCTGTTTGAACCAACTGGAGCAGCACTCATGCTGTCACGCACCGCAGACCATCTGTTCTGGATGTCACGCTACATGGAGCGAGCCGAGAACACGGCCCGCATGCTCAACGTCAACTACGAGACCTCGTTGCTGCCGCAATCGGCCGATGCCACCGAGCAGGGCTGGCGCGGCCTGCTCAGCATCTCGGAGCTGACACCGGCCTACCAACAGCGCTACGACGAGGTGAATGGCCGCGACGTCATGGACTTCATGGTGTGCGACGAGGACAACCC
>DASQFA010000345.1:0-4535 GCA_035633375.1 Rubrivivax sp. | reverse complement strand
TTCGGCGGGATTTGCGGATGCACCAGCAGGATGTTGAACATGGGCGGGCGCAGGTCACTTCGAAGGCGCCGGCGTGCGGGCCAGCACCCAGGTATCGACCCGCGACGCGCCTGCACGACGCAGCACCGCTGCGGCTTCCCTCAACGTGGCGCCGCTGGTCATGACGTCGTCCACCAGGGCGACATGACGGCCGCGCAACAAGCTGCGTCGCGACGGGCTCGCGAGAAAGGCGCCGCGCAGATTGCCCAGGCGCTGCGCCAGCGTCAGCTGGGCTTGATGAGCGCCGTCGACGGGCCGCTCGAGCAGCCCTGCGTCGGCACGGCAGCCGATGCCGCGGGCCACTCGATGGGCCAGCTCCCAGGCCTGGTTATAGCCGCGTTCGGCCAGTCGACCAGGCGCCAGCGGTACCGGCAGTACCAGTTCGGGCAAGCTGTTCTGGCTGCGACGGATGGCGTGCACCAAACGCGCCGCCAAGGTGGGCGCCAATTCCACCCGCGCACGAAACTTGAAATCCACGATCAGGCGGTCCCAGGGAAAGGCGTAGTCGCAGGCAACGATGCAGGCATCGAAGCTCGGCGGGTTTGCCAGGCAGGCGCCGCAGCCAGGCGCCGCCACCGCCACACGCACACCACATCGTGCGCAGCGTGAGGTCTCACCCGCAAAGCGCGCCAGGCACGCGCCGCAAACGGCCTGGGTGTCCCAGCTGCGACACAGCGCACACTGGCCCACGGGCCGCCAACGCGGCCCATCGATGCCGGGTGCCAGCCACGCAGAGTTGCGCATCGGCTCAATATACTGCCCGAATGGCAAATGACGCTCCGGCCCGGGGCCAGCGCCCGGTGCAGGCCGCGGCGTTGGCAGGCATCGTGCGCCGCTTGAGTGGTTCGAGCGAAGCCCCGTGGTTGCACGGCGAAGTGGCGCGGCGCATGGCCGAAAGGCTGGAACTGATCCGGCTTCAACCCCGCTCGGTCATGGATTGGTGGAGTTTCAATGGCGCCAGCCAGGCGCTCTTGCGCCGGGCCTACCCGCAGGCCCGCCTGCAGCGTGTCGAGGCGGATCAAGGCGTGTTGCAACGCGGCCGCCAGGACAGCGACGCGCGTTGGTGGTCGCTGCGGCGCTGGGCCGCGGCGGACAGCACCACGTTGGCGCCGCACGAGGTGGAGCCGGCGGGGGCCGAACTGCTGTGGGCCAACATGATGCTGCACCTGGTGGCCGACCCGCATGCCCTGATGCTTCAATGGCAACGGGCACTTGCGGTGGACGGGTTCCTGATGTTCTCCTCGCTCGGCCCCGGCTCGCTGACGGGCCTGCGCGAGATCTATGCGCGGCGCAGCTGGCCCGTGCCGCACGCGCCCTTTGTCGACATGCACGACCTGGGCGACATGCTGGTGCATGCCGGCTTTGCCGATCCGGTCATGGACCAGGAAACCCTCACCCTGACCTGGCCCGATGCGCCCGCGCTGCTGCGCGAGCTGCGATCGCTTGGCGGAAACGCCGATCCGCGGCGTGCCACGGGATTGCGCACACCGCGCTGGCGCGAGCAACTGTGCGCTGAACTGGAGGGTCTGAAAGGGCCCGACGGCCGCCTGCAATTGGGCTTCGAGGTGGTCTATGGCCACGCATTCCGGGCGGTACCGAAGCCGCGCATCGATGCGCAGACCACGGTGGCACTGGACGAGATGCGCGCCATGGTGCGCTCACCCCGCCGTGGCCGCTGAAGGGCCAATCACCTGCGCTAGAATTGGGACGGCATTAAGGGCACGTGGAGCACGAAATTTGCGCTGTGGGCCGTTGCCATTTGCCGCACATTCATCCTTCAGCCCGCGCGTCAATCTTTCAGTGGAATGAGCACCACATTAGCCCCCAGCCCCTGGCCTACGCCAGCGCACGCACCCGCCACGCCGTCTTGGCGCTTTGCGCGGGAGTTGCACGTTGGTGTCGGGGCGCCAGCCTTGCAGTGGCGTATGGCGCGCCACAGCTCCTTTGCAGACGGTCAGTTGCTGATCGTGTACCTGGCGCTATGCGTACTGGGGTTGGGCATCGGCGCGGGCTTCTGGTGGCTGGGTGCGCCGGCCGTGCTGCCCTTGGCCGGTGTGGAACTGCTCTTGCTCGGCGTGGCCTTCTGGGTCTGCTCGCGCCACGCCGGCGATGCCGAGACCATTACTCTGGCGCAGCGTGAGTTGAAGGTCGAGCACCGCTTTGGCCGACATGTCGATAGCGCGTCGTTTCGCGCCGAGTGGGTGCGCGTCGAACCGTCGCATGGCGAACGATCATTGGTGGAACTTGGCGGTCAGGGCCAGCGCATGCGCATCGGGCGCTACCTCAGGCCCGAACTGCGCCTGGCTTTGGCGCGAGAACTGCGCCTCGCGCTGCGCCGCGAATGCGCGCCGCCGACGCCGCAAGATAGGCAATTGGGACTGCAACGATGATGACGAAATCGATGGGCGCACTGTGCCGGCACGGCGTTCGTGGTGCCGGCACGCTGGGGGCCTTGTTGTTCACGCAGGCCGCGCTTGCGGTGAACAGCCTGCCCGGCGGGCCGTCGGTGAACCAGATCGATCTGGCGCCGCCGGTGACACGCATCGCCACCGACATCCAGTGGCTGCACAACGTCGTGATGTTGATCTGCCTGGTGATCTTCGTCGCGGTGTTCAGCGTGATGTTCTATTCCATCCTCAAGCATCGCAAGTCGGTGGGCCACAAGTCGGCCAACTTCCACGAGAGCGTGGGTGTCGAGATTGCCTGGACGGTGGTGCCTTTCCTGATCGTCATCGGCATGGGGGCGATGGCCACGCGCACCGTCGTGGCCATGAAGGACACTAGCAATGCCGACCTCACGATCAAGGCCACAGGCTATCAATGGAAATGGGGCTACGACTACCTGCGGGGAGAGGGTGAAGGCATCAACTTCATTTCTTCGCTCGACCCAGCGCAGCGCGCGATGTCCGATGCGGGCAAGCCCGAAGGCGACAACTACCTGCTGAAAGTGGACAACCCGCTGGTGGTGCCGGTGGATCGCAAGATCCGCATCATCACCACCGCCAACGACGTGATCCACGCCTGGATGGTGCCAGCCTTCGGCGTCAAGCAGGACGCGATCCCGGGCTTCGTGCGCGACACCTGGTTCAAGGCCGAAAAGACCGGTGACTTCTATGGCCAGTGCGCCGAGCTGTGCGGCAAGGAGCACGCCTACATGCCGATCCATGTCAAGGTGCTGAGCCATGTGGACTACAGCGCCTGGGTGGCCATCAAGCAGAAGGAGTTGGCCGCTCTCGCCGACGACCCGAGCAAGGTCTGGGCCCTGGCCGACCTCAAGGCGCGCGGCGAAAAGATCTACGCCGCCAACTGCGCGGCCTGCCACCAGGCCAGCGGCAAGGGCGCCGGGCCGATCAAGGCCATCGACGGATCGCCGATCGTGCTGGACCCCGAGAAGATCCGCCAGATCAACGTGCTGCTGCAGGGTGTGAACAACGGTGCGATGCCGGCCTGGAAGCAGCTGTCGGACACGGAGCTGGCGGCCGTGATCACCTTCACCAAGAACAATTGGGGCAACCAGACCGGGCAGTTGGTGCAACCCGCCGAAGTGGCTGCCGCCCGTAAATGACCCAGACGAACCCATCGCCGCGCTGAAAGGTTGACCTTCTCATGAGTGCAGTTCTACACCACCCCGGCGATCACGCCCACGACGATGCCCACGGCCAGCCTCACGGCTGGCGGCGCTGGGTGTATGCGACGAACCACAAGGACATCGGCACGATGTACCTGTTGTTCTCGTTCACCATGTTCATGATCGGCGGCATCCTGGCGCTGTTGATCCGCTCCGAGCTGTTCCAGCCCGGGCTGCAGTTCGTGAACCCGGAGTTGTTCAACCAGTTCACCACGATGCACGGGCTGATCATGGTCTTCGGCGCGATCATGCCGGCCTTCGTCGGCTTCGCGAACTGGATGATCCCGCTGCAGATCGGCGCGGCCGACATGGCCTTCGCGCGCATGAACAACCTGAGCTTCTGGCTGCTCATTCCGGCGGCGCTGATGCTGGTCGGTTCGTTCTTCATGCCCGGCGGCGCGCCGGCGGCCGGCTGGACCATCTATGCGCCGCTGACGATGCAGATGGGCCCGTCGATGGACGCCGGCATCTTCGCGCTGCACATCCTTGGCGCGAGCTCAATCATGGGCTCGATCAACATCATCGTCACCATCCTGAACATGCGCGCGCCGGGCATGACGCTGATGAAGATGCCATTGTTCGCCTGGACCTGGCTGATCACCGCCTTCCTGCTGATCGCGGTGATGCCGGTGCTGGCCGGCGCGATCACCATGACGCTGACCGACCGCCACTTCGGCACCAGCTTCTTCAACCCGGCCGGCGGCGGCGACCCGATCATGTACCAGCACATCTTCTGGTTCTTCGGGCACCCCGAGGTGTACATCATGATCCTGCCGGCCTTCGGCATCATCAGCGCCATCGTGCCGGCCTTCGCGCGCAAGAAGCTTTTCGGCTATGCCTCGATGGTCTATGCCACGGCCTCGATCGC
>DASQFA010000344.1:0-1607 GCA_035633375.1 Rubrivivax sp. | reverse complement strand
GACACCGTGCCCGCGGTGCTGCCCTTCCTGGACGGCGATCGTGCCCGGCTGATGCGCGAGGAACTGGCCTTTCATCGCAAGGTGGCGGCCACGCCAGCGGCCACGGCCCTGCCGCAAGGAGCCATCCACGCCGACCTGTTTCGCGACAACGTGGTCTTCGACGAGGTGCAGGGCGAAGACCGGCTCAGCGGCCTGTTCGACTTCTTCTTCGCCGGCATCGACAGCTTCCTGTTCGACTTGGCGGTGTGCCTGAACGATTGGTGCATCGACCCCGCCAGCGGCCGCCTGGTCGAAGACCGAGCCGCGGCCTTCTGCGCTGCCTACCACCGCGTGCGCGGCCTGAGCGGCAGCGAAGTCCGCCTGATGCCGGCCATGCTGCGCGCCGCCGCCTTTCGCTTCTGGCTGTCGCGCCTGTGGGATCTGCACCTGCCGCGCAACGCCTCGTTGCTGAAGGCCCACGATCCGAGCCATTTCGAGCGTGTGCTGCAAGACCGCATCGAGCGGCCGTGGCATCCGCTTCACTGACTGACCCGCCCATGACACTCTCTCTCCGACTGGCCACGCCCGCACAAGGCGTGACATGGATGCGCGACGCATTCGCGCTTTTCATGCGCCGACCGCTGCCCTTCACCGGCATGTTCGTGGCCTTCCTGCTGTTGGCCTTGCTGGCGACCGTGATACCGCTGATCGGTGGCATGTTCATGCTCATGACGCTGCCGCTGTTGAGCCTGGGCTTCATGCTCGCCAGCCGTGCCGCGCGCAACGACCTGCCGGTGCATCCGGGCCTGTTCATCGAGCCGCTGCGCGGCGACAGCTCACGGCGCAACACCTTGTTGTCGCTGTGCGCGCTGTACGCACTGGGCACGGTGCTGATCATGACGCTGAGCGAGTGGATCGACGGGGGCAGTTTCGACCGTCTGCAGCAGCTCATGGCCAAGGGCGACGAGGGCCGCGCAGAGCTGGAGAAGGTCCTCGCCGACCCGAGCCTGATGTGGGGCCTGGTCACGCGCTTCGGCCTGGCGGCTTGCCTGTCGGTGCCGTTCTGGCATGCACCGGCCCTTGTCTACTGGCAGGGCCAGAGCGTGGGTCAGGCACTGTTCTCCAGCACGCTGGCGCTATGGCGCTGCAAGGGCGCGTTCCTGATGTATTCGCTGGCCTGGGTGGGCGTGATTGCGCTGTTCGGCGCCGTGGCGGCGCTGGTCTTCAGCCTGTTCGACGCGCGCCAGCTGGCGGGCTTCATCGCCATGCCGGCCGGCCTGATGTTCTCCACCGTGTTCTACGTGTCCTTGCTCTTCACCTACGAAGGGTGCTTCAACAGCACCAACGGGGCAGTGTCGACACAATAGAACGCTTGCGCAGCCGCGGTCGGCCACCGCAGGCTGCGTTGCACACAAGGCAGCTCGACGTCCGGCTCAGAGGGATACGCGTTCAGCAACAAGGGTGAGCCTTCGATGAATGGCCGGTTACGGCGCAAAGCAGCCGAATACAAGCAGCCTTCACCGCAGAGGAACAAAGGACGCAGAGGTCCGCAGAGAAATACAGGAAACGATTTGAATCCATTGCATTTCCTCTGCGCCAACTCTGCGTCCTCCGTTACTCTGCGGTGA
>DASQFA010000343.1:0-1951 GCA_035633375.1 Rubrivivax sp. | reverse complement strand
CTGCTGCCGTTCAAGGTGGACGACGACGCCATCGAAGCCGCGGCGCTGGCGCAGCGCCTGGAAGAAGAGCGCCGGTTGATGTACGTGGGCATCACGCGCGCGCGCCACACGCTGGTGGTGAGCAGCTTGCGCCGGCGCAAGCGCGGGCGCGACACCGTGGCCGGCGTGCCCAGCCGATTCATCGCCGAGATGAAACTCGACGAAGGCGTAGCCAAGGAGGATGCGCGCGAACGTCTGAAGCGCGTGCGTGCCGAACTGGCCGCCAAATCAGAGGCCACGATCGCCGCGCAGGCCCACGCCGCTACCGATTGAAGCGCAGCACCTGCCAGCCCTTGCGCCGTGCGGCCGACTCCAGCCGCGGATCGGGGTCCACCACCACCGGGCGGCGCACCACGCTCAACAACGGCAGATCGTTGATCGAGTCGGTGTGGAAGCTGGCCTGCTTCAGCACCGACTCGGGCAACTGCTGCTGCTGCAGCCAGGCGCGCAGGCGCTCGACCTTGCCGGTGCGCATGTTCAGCACGCCCTGGGTGCGGCCGGTGAACAGGCCGTCGATCATTTCCACCTCAGTCGCCAGGTAGTGGTCCACGCCCAGGTCGGCTGCCGTCAGCGCGCTGACCACGCGGTTGGTGGCCGTGGTCAGCAGCAGCGTGTGGCCCGACTCGCGGTACTGCTGCAGCAGCGCGCGCGCATCGGCAGGGATGCGCGGGCGGATCTGCTCCTGCAGAAATCGCTCGCGCAGCGGCTGCCAGTAGGCCTCGCCGTGCCCCGCCAAGGTGCTTGCGTAGAAACTGCAATAGATCGCAGGGGTCACGCTGCCAGCGGTATAGGCCGCGGCCATCTGCCGATTGCGTGTGTCAAAGCCCGCGTCCAGCAGGCCCTGTCGTACCAGGAAGTCGCACCACAGCACGTCGCTGTCGCCGCTGAGCAGCGTGTGGTCGAGGTCGAACAGGGCAAGTCGCATGGTGGGGCTGCCGCTGCGCAGGAGGCATGGCACAGGTGGCTGCGGCAGCGGCGCAGCCGACATTATCCTGCGGCGCCAGCGTGCCGCTCCGGACCGTATGGGCACGCACCGCCTCGGCCATAGCGACGCTTTCAGGGCTTGGCCAGACCCTGGCGCTGCCCCTGGTAGTCCTGGAACGACTGGGCCACGCTGCCTTCGCGGCGCGTGCGTTCTGCGCGACCGTCGATCTTCTGGCACGGGTTGCGCTGCCATTGCTGGCCGGCGCTGCACCCCTGCTGCGAACTGCAAGCGCCCCGCGCGGTGCAGATCATCGCGTCATCGCGTCATCGCTCGAGGCTGGCAGCGACAGGCGCTTGAACAAGCCGATGCAGCGGCGGCTGCGCCCGGACGGGCCCGGCGCTGGATCGGTGTCAGGTCAGCACAACGGCGCCCACCACCAGGATCAGGATCGAGGCTGCGGCGCTGAGCATCAGCCGCAGCCGTGCGCGGTCGTGGTGCTCTTCGGCCAGCAGTTGCGCCACCGGGTCCTGCCTGGGCATGCCGCTGCCCACGGCGTCGACCAGCGAAGGTGACCAAAGGCGGGCATCGTCGGGCGTTT
Organism: Rubrivivax sp.; assembly: GCA_035633375.1. Classification (GTDB taxonomy): domain Bacteria; phylum Pseudomonadota; class Gammaproteobacteria; order Burkholderiales; family Burkholderiaceae_C; genus Rubrivivax. The sequence continues at coordinate 389 of DASQFA010000343.1, read as the reverse complement.
GCGGGTTGGTGGCAATGGCGTTCATGGCGGTGAATCGGTTGGGCTGCGAAGTTGCGGCAGGGCTGCTGCCGCGCATGTGCCATGTTCGGCCCTGCAGATGACGAATGAATGACTGTGCTGCCGCCTGCCGCAGCCATCGTGTGAAGGATTGCCGCCGCTTGCGGCAACGACAGCCATGCGCCGAAATCGGCCGCCGCTTGCTCCCCGGTTCAACGCAGTCGAGATCAGGTGGCCGCGTCGCTGGCGCGTGCGTCGATCGGCGAAGGCACGCGCGCCGGATCCACCAGCCCGGCCAGTTCCAGCTGCATCAGCACCATGTTCACCAGCGCCGGCACCGAGGGCCGGCCGGTTTCGATGACGTAGTGCGCCACCTGGCGGTACAGCGGGTC
>DASQFA010000342.1:0-2653 GCA_035633375.1 Rubrivivax sp. | reverse complement strand
GCCGAGGTGACGAATGCACTGAAGGGCGACCCGCCGGCGCTGTACTTCATCGGCTACCCGGGCGACGGCACGAGCATCGTGCGCACATGGATCCAGCAAGGCGGTCCGCAGCGCTTCCTGCTCAACGACGGCATGAATGCGGTCGACTTCATCAAGGGCGTGGGCCCGCAGTTCCTGAACAACGCCTTCGGCACCTCGTCGGGCACCACCAAGACGGCCTCGACCGAATTCTTTGCCCAGGCCTACCCGGCCATGAGCGGTGGCTTCGATGCCGGCGCACCGGCCGCCGACCGCGCCTTCGATGCGGGCGCCATCCTCGGGCTGGCCATCGCGCATGCGGGCAAGTTCGAGGCCGCGGCCATCCGCGATTCGATCCGCAAGGTCACCGAGCCCGGTGGCGAGGTGGTGTTTGCCGGCCCGCAGGGCTTTGCGCGTGCGCTGCAGCTGATCAAGGAAAAGAAGCCCCTGCGCTACGTGGGCGTGATCGGGCCGGTGCAGTTCGACAAGAACGGCGACATCGTCGGCCCGTTCCGCACCTGGCGCATCAGCAACGGCGAGGTGGTCACCGTCGGCCAGATGTCGCTGGAAGACGTGCAGGCGGTGCAGGCGCGGCTGCCGAAGTGACGGTCGTGAGCGCCCGCCCACAGCGCACGCTACTGGCTCCGGGGCTGGAGATCTCGCGCATCGTCACCGGCCTGTGGCAGGTGGCGGACATGGAGCGCGACGGTGCCGTGCTCGACCCGGTGCAGGGCGCCGCCTACCTGGCCGAATACGCAGCGGCCGGTTTCGATACCTTCGACATGGCCGACCACTACGGCTCGGCCGAAGTCATCACCGGCACGCTGCTGGCATCGCCCGAGGGCCGCGGCGTGCGCGCCTTCACCAAGTGGTGTCCGGCGCCGGGGCCGATGACGGCGGCGGCGGTGCGCGAAGGCGTGATGCGTGCGCTGGAACGGCTGCGCGTGCCGTGCATCGACCTGATGCAATTCCACTGGTGGAGCTTCGAACATCCGGGTTACCTGGATGCGATGCTGGAGCTGACGCGGCTGCGCGAGCAAGGCCTGATCGCACACCTCGGCCTGACCAACTTCGACAGCGCGCACCTGTGCTTACTGCTGGCGCAGGGCATCCCGATCGCCAGCAACCAGGTGTGCCTGTCCTTGCTGGACCGCCGTGCCACCGAGGACATGTCGCGCCTGTGCCTGGAGCGTGGCGTCAAGTTGCTGGCTTACGGCACGCTCGGCGGTGGTTTCCTGAGCCAACGCTGGCTTGGTGCTGACGAGCCGGCCGAGGTGGCCGACTGGAGCAAGATGAAGTACCGGCGTTTCATCGATGCCGTCGGCGGCTGGGCGGTGCTGCAGGGCGTGCTGCGCGCGGCCAAGCAGATCGCGCTGAAGCACGGCGTGTCGCTGTCCAACGTGGCCACGCGCTGGGTGCTGCAGCAGCCGGCCGTGGCGGCGGTGATCGTCGGCGCGCGGCTGGGCGAATCGCAGCACCGTCACGACAACCTGCGTGTTTTCGGCTTCACGCTCGATGCCGCCGACTTGGCGTTGCTGGACTCGGCCTTCGCGGCCACGCGAGCGATCCCCGGCGATTGCGGCGACGAGTACCGCCGGCCACCGTTTCTCACCGCCTCGGGCGACCTGAGCCACCACTTGGCGGCGCTGCCACCGGTGTGGCCGCGCCGGCCGGTGCCGGGCAGGCCCGGGCGCTGGCGCGTCGACAGCGGCAGTGTCTGGGAGCCGCTGGCCGGTTATTCGCGCGCGCTGCGCGTGGGCCAGCGCATTGTCGTGTCGGGCACCACCGCCACGCATGGCGCCGGCCAACTGGTCGGGCCCGGCGATGCCGCCGCGCAGGCGGTGTACATCCTCGACAAGATCGCCGCCAGCATCGGCGCGCTGGGCGGGCGCATGCAGGATGTCGTGCGCACGCGCGTGTACCTGCAGAACGTCAACGACTGGCAGGCGGTGAGTGCCGTGCACGGCCGCTACTTCGGCGAGATCCGACCGGTGAACACGCTGCTGCAGGTGGCGGCACTGGTCGGGCAGGGTTACTTGGTGGAAATCGAGGCCGAGGCCGTGGTCGACCCGGGGAACTGACGATGGAGTTTCGACCCGATCAGGTGGAGCCGAGGCGCGCCTTCCAGTAGCCGGGCTTCTTCGGAAGGGTGCCAACGGCGCGGCCGAACTGGCGGCGTTCGTTCAGGTAGCCGATGGTGGCGCGCTCAGATGGTGACGCCGCCGTCGACGACGATGGCCTGCCCGGTGATGAACGAACCGGCCCGCGAGGCCAGGAACACGGCCGCGCCGGCAGTCTCGTCGGGCTCGCCGATGCGGCGCAGTGGCGTGGTGGCGCAGCGCTCGGCCAACGCGGCCGGGTCTTCCCACAGCGCACGCGCGAAGTCGGTCTTGATCAGGCCCGGCGCGATGCAGTTGACACGCACGTTGTGCGGGCCGTATTCCACCGCCAGGTTGCGCGCCAGTTGCAGGTCGGCGGCCTTGCTGATGCAGTAGGCGCCGATGATCGGCGAGCCGCGCAGCCCGCCGATCGACGAGACGATGATGATCGAGCCGCCCTTGCGCTCGATCATGCCGGGTGCGACGAAACTGATGAGCCAGTGGTTGGCGACGATGTTGTTGTCCAGGATCTTGCG
>DASQFA010000341.1:0-2854 GCA_035633375.1 Rubrivivax sp. | reverse complement strand
CTGATGTGCGTGACTTCGCGCGCGCTGCGTTCTTCGATCGGGATCTGCTGCAGCCCGTCGTGCACGGACCGGTCCAGCGTGGACAGGGGCATCGCCGCATAGAACGGCACGCCGTTGTCCTGCGCCGCCAGCGCTTTCAGGTAGGTGCCGACCTTGTTGCACACGTCCCCATTGGCACTGACCCGGTCGCAGCCGACGATGACCACGTCGACCAGGCCACGCTGCATCAGGTGGCCGCCGGCGTTGTCGGCAATCAGTGTGTGCGCCACGCCCTGCTGGGCCAGTTCCCAGGCCGTGAGGCTGGCGCCCTGGTTGCGCGGTCGGGTCTCGTCCACCCACACATGCACCGCGAGCCCCGCCGCCTGCGCCTGGTAGACCGGCGCCAGCGCGGTGCCCCAATCCACCGTGGCCAGCCAGCCGGCGTTGCAGTGCGTCAGCAGGTTCAGCGGGCCGGCACGGCGCGGCACCAATTCGCGCAGCAGCTGCAGGCCATGGCGGCCGATGGCCTGGTTGGTGGCCACGTCCTCGTCGGCAATGGCATCGGCTTCCCGCCAGGCGGCCGCCGCGCGCTGGCCTGGCTGCAAGGGCAGCACCCGGCGCAGCATGCGCTGCAACGCCCAGGCCAAGTTCACCGCGGTCGGCCGGGCCGAAGCCAGCTGGTCGGCCGCCGCCTGCAGCGCAGCGTCGCTGGCATCGGCGGTGGCCTGCAGCGCCAGCCCATAGGCGGCAGTGGCGCCAATCAGCGGCGCGCCGCGCACCCACATGTCGCGGATGGCGATGAACACCGCGTCCACATTGTCGAGCCGCTCGATGCGCAAGCAGTGCGGCAGCCGCCGCTGGTCGATGACCTGCAGCGCATCGCGCGCGGCCGTCGGCCACAACGTGCGCCGCGCTTGCCCGTCGACCCGCATGGCTACGACCTCCTTGCCTGCAGGCCCAGCGCGCGCAGCTCGAGCCGGCCGTTGCGCAACAGCGGGCACCAGACCGGCGCGTCGTCGAGCTCGACGTGGTCGCTGCGGCGCCGGCCGATAGCCTGGTGCTGCTCGCGCGGGCTCATGGCGTCGAACTGGCCAAGGCCATGCAGCCACTGCCGAACGGCCACGAAGCTGGCGCCGTCGAGGAAGGCGGGCAGCGCGGCCAGCATGCCGGTCTGGACGTCGCTCATCAATCCTCCAGTCAAAGACAAGCCGCAGCCGTGCCTCAGGCGCCGAGCGGCAACGGCTCATGGATTTCGCGGCATCGCGCCGCTTCGGCCAGCCGGGCCACCTGGGCCGGTGGCTGGTCTTTCAGACGGTGATTCGACCACACCTGGCGCCACTTGCGGGCACCGGGGGTGCCGTGCCACAAGCCGAGCATGTGCCGCGCCGCGTGCGTCCAGGGCAGGCCCTGCACATGCAGGCCTTCCATGTAGCGCAGCATCGCGGCTTCGACCTGCTCGCGCAGCGGCACGGCCGTCTCATCGCCCAGGAAATCGGCATCCCATCGCGCCATCGACCAGGGGTGGTGGTAAGCCTCGCGACCGAGCATCACACCGTCGACATGCTGCAGCTGATCGCGGATGGCCGCGTCGCCGACGATGCCGCCGTTGATGACGATGGTCAGCGCTGGAAAGTCCAGCTTCAGCCGGTGCACGACGGCATGGCGCAAGGGCGGGATCTCGCGGTTGTCCTTGGGGCTCAGGCCGTCGAGCCAGGCATTGCGCGCATGCACGATGAACACCCCGCAGCCGGCTTCGGCCACGCCGCCGACGAAGTCGCGCACGAAGTCATAGCGCTCGATGCGGTCGATGCCGATGCGGTGCTTCACCGTCACCGGCAGCGTGCAGGCGTCGCGCATCGCCTTCACGCCGTCGGCCACGCGCTGCGGCTCGGCCATCAGGCAGGCGCCGAAGGCACCGCGCTGCACGCGGTCGCTGGGGCAGCCGCAGTTGAGGTTGATCTCGTCGTAGCCCCAGGCCTGGGCCAGCCGCGCGCAATGCGCCAGTTCGCCCACGTCGTTGCCGCCCAGCTGCAGCGCCAGCGGATGCTCCTCGGCGCTGTAGTCCAGGTGCCTTGGCACATCGCCATGCACCAGCGCGCCCGTGCTGACCATTTCGGTGTACAGCCGCGCCCGGCGCGTGATCAGACGGTGGAAGAACCGGCAATGGCGGTCGGTCCAGTCCATCATCGGCGCTACAGATAAACGCCATGCGCTAACTTGTTGATTCACAAGGATATTTCAGACAACAAATGTAACTGGTTTGGCCTGTGTGCAGGATAAGGTGCACACGAAGTGCACATGAGTGGGCATTGCAGGGTAATAATCCGTATATGACTGGGCACACACCAGTTGCACACGGAGGGCTGTTTCATGGCTGCATTGTCTCAATTGCCGAGCGGCAAGTGGCGCGTTCAGGTGCGCCGATCCGGCATCTACCGCGCCGCCACATTCCAGACCCGGCGCGAGGCCAAGGACTGGGCCGCGGCCATCGAAACCCAGGCGCATCACATTGCGGCTTCAGGGTTCGCCCCGGTGCCCAAGGGCGCCACGCTGGCCGACTTGATAGACAAGTACGTCGAGACCGTGGCGAAGCTCCCCGGCAAGACGAAGGCCGCCACGCTGGCGATGCTCAAGCGTGATCTTGGCAAGGTGAAGCTGTCGTCACTGTCGGCCATCGTGCTGCGCGACTTCATCGACCGCCGCAGCGAAGCTGGTGCCGGTGGCGTCACCATCGCGGCCGACCTGAGCTTCCTGTCTGCCGTGCTCAAGTGGGGACGCCACGCGCGGCAGCTCGACATCCCCGAACGGCTTGCCCTGGAAGCGCGCGGCAGCCTGCAGCACCGTGGACTGAACACGCGCAGCCAGGAGCGCACGC
>DASQFA010000340.1:0-1986 GCA_035633375.1 Rubrivivax sp. | reverse complement strand
AGCTGGGTTATGCGTCGGCTGGGGCTGCGGCGGACTTCATCGTCGTCAACATGGTGGCCGAGGCCATCAGCGGCTCGAAGACTCCGAAGGAGGCGATGGAGCGTGCGCAGAAGCGGGCCGAGCGGTATTACAAGGTCTGATGTTGCGGACACCTGCGGTGCCACAATATCTCGCCGCCTTGGAACATCGCGCCCCGGCTGGACGCCGGGCGCGATGTTCAACTTGGCGGGGATACGCTGCATTTATGCAGCGTATCCATCCTGAAGCGACGAATCTGCCGGTGATCACGGGTTGGGCGCCAAGTGCAATGCGTGGACCCATCTCCCTGGCTGCAACTGCGGATGGGCGATATTGCGTGCGCATGAGGTGTCACGACGCCCGCTCGTCGCACCCCGACCTTATGCGTCTATCTAGATCGCGACCGAAGCCATTCCCGAAGGGCGCTGTTCACTCGGGTCTGCCAGCCGCGCCCTTTGCTCTTGAAGGCCTGCACGATATCGGCATCGAGCCGGATATTCACGTGCTCCTTCGGTTTCTCGAGCGTTGGCCGCGCGCGCCTGGGCTTGAGCAGTTCGGCGGCGCTGCTCTTGCCAAACAATGGAGGTAGCACCTTGCTCGCAGGCTTGGCTTTCTCGAACCACTGCGCCGTAAGCTCGGGCGCGTCATCGTCTGCAAGTTCAGGGTTTGGTTTGCGCGGCACAGCGAATCCTCTCGCGTTGATTGGCTCTTCTCATGCTGATCAGATGCTGGCCGCGCGGCGTGAACACGAGCAGGTGCAACCGTTCGCCGATGACAGTATCATTTTGCTATGCAAGTCGTCACCGGCACCGTCGTGGAAGGCAAGGTCGTGCTCGACGGAGCTTCCTTGCCCGAGGGCACCGTCGTCACGGTTTATGCACAGCAGCCGGTGCGCCTGCCACCTCATCTGCAGGGCGAACTCGAAGAAGCCATCGACGACGCCGAGCGCGAAGCGGGCGTTTCCGCGGAGGAGTTGTTCGCTCAGCTCCAGAAGTACCGCTGAGCCTTGGCGCTCACCGTACGGATCAAACCGCGAGCGTTGCGGCAGATCCATCGCGCAGCCCAGTGGTGGAGCGAAAACCGCCCCGCCGCCGCGGGCGCGATTGACTTCGACCTCGAAGAAGCACTCGACTTGCTCGTCGAACAGCCGGCCATCGGGGGCAGGGTCCACAACGCACGCGATGCGCCGATCCGACGCTTTTGCCTCGTGCGCAGCAAGTACTTCATCTACTACCGCGCAAGGGGCGGCTTCCTGGAAGTCATCGCCTTCTGGCATGCGTCGCGCGAGACAGAACCACGAGTGTGAGAAGACGGTACCTAACGGCGGCTGCCGATCGGGCGCAGCGGCGGATTCCTGACCATGCTCGACAAGCTACAGAACAGCCGCAACGCCCTCGGCCTGATCTTCATGCTGCCGGCCGCCGTGCTGCTGCTGCTGTTCCTGACCTACCCGCTCGGGCTGGGCGTGTGGCTGGGCTTCACCGACGCCAAGGTCGGCCGGCCCGGCGAGTGGATCGGCCTGGAGAACTACATCTACCTGGCCACCGACAGCGTGACGCAACTGGCGCTGTTCAACACGCTTTTCTACACCACCGTCGCCAGCGTGCTGAAGTTCTTTCTCGGCCTGTGGCTGGCGCTGCTTCTGAACAAGAACCTGCGATTCAAGAGCTTCTTCCGCGCCGTCATCCTGCTGCCCTACATCGTGCCGACGGCGCTGTCGGCCATCGCCTTCTGGTGGATCTTCGATGCACAGTTCTCGATCATCAGCTGGGCGCTGATGAAGATGGGGTTGATCGACCAGTACATCGATTTCCTCGGCACGCCGTGGAACGCACGCTTCTCGGTCATCGCCGCCAACGTCTGGCGCGGCGTGCCTTTCGTCGCCATCACCTTGCTGGCCGGCCTGCAGACGATTTCGCCGTCGTACTACGAAGCCTCGGCCATCGACGGCGCCACGCCGTGGCAGCA
>DASQFA010000339.1:0-1772 GCA_035633375.1 Rubrivivax sp. | reverse complement strand
GTGGCCTGCCCGGACCCGCACTGCCCGACCCGCTTCCGCATCACCCGGACCGCGCTGCGGCGCTTCCGGCGCGCCGACACGACGGCCACGCCGCCGCCGGAGAGCGTCCCGTGACCGTCGAGACCGCGCTGCTCGCGCCGGGCTACCGCATCTCGCGCCTGATCCGCGGCGGCTGGCAGCTGGCCGGCGACCACGGCGCGGTGGACCGCGTGCGCGCCGTGGCCGAGATCGCCGCCTTCGTCGATGCCGGCCTGGACACCGTGGACGGCGCCGACATCTACACTGGCGTCGAGGCCATCTACGGCGACTTCAACGGCCAACGCCGTGCGGCGGGGCAAGCACCGCTGCAGGTGCACACCAAGTGCGTGCCCGACTACGACGACCTGGCGCGGGTGGATGCGGCCTACATCCGGCGCATCGTCGAACGTTCGCTGCTGCGGCTGCAGGTGCAGCGGCTGGATCTGGTGCAGTTGCATTGGTGGGACTACCGCGTGCCGGGCCTGGTGGACGCCGCGCTGGCGCTGAGTGCGCTGCAGCGCGACGGCCTGATCCGCCTGGTAGCCGGCACCAACTTCGACACACCGCAATCTGCAGCGATGCGCGAGGCCGGCGTGCCGCTGGCCAGCATGCAGGTGCAGTACTCGCTGCTCGACCGCCGGCCCGAGCACGGCCTGGTTGCGCTCGGCGTGCCGTTGTTGTGTTACGGCACACTGGCCGGTGGCTTCTTCTCAGAGCGCTGGCTCGGCGCACCCGAGCCGGGGCCCGAGCTGAGCAACCGCTCGCTCATCAAGTACAAGCTGGTGATCGACGACTTCGGCGGCTGGGCCGCCTTCCAGGTGCTGCTGCGCGCGCTGAAGGCCATCGGCGACAAGCATGGCGTGGGCATCGCCACCGTGGCCACGCGCTGGGTGCTCGACCAGCCGGGCGTGGCCGCGGCCATCGTCGGCGCCCGTTACGCCGACCACCTGCACGACACGCTGGCGGTGTTCGGCCTGCGGCTGGACGCCGCCGACCATGCGCTGCTGGCGCCGATCCTCAGCGCCCACCCCGGCCCCGGCGGCGACACCTACAGCCTGGAGCGCGACAAGGCCGGGCGCCACGGCCGCATCATGAAGTACAACCTCAACAAGTCCTGATCCCAACCCCTTCGTCTCCCTTCGTCTCCCTTCAAACCCCCTTCAACCCCAAGAAAGATCGATGACCATGCGCCTGCTATCCACCCCCACCGCCGTTGCCCTGGCCGCCGCCGCATTGACCACGCCGTTTCATGCCGCGGCGCAGGCGCCGAGCTGCACGCATACCGTGGGCATGGTGGTGTCGCTCACCGGCGCGGCCGGGCGCTTTGGCCAGGCGGCGTCGAAGTCGGTGGAGCTGGCCTTCAACGAACTCAACAAGGCCGGTGGTGCTGCCGGCATCGCCGGCTGCAAGGTGGCCTTCGACCTGCGCGACGCGCAAAGCCAGGGCACGGTGGCGGTAGACCAGGCGCGTCAGCTGGTGGACCTGAAGAAGACGCCGGCCATCATCGGCGGCATCATCAGCTCGGTGTCGATCCCGGTCGTCACCTCGGTCACCGCGCCGGCCGGCGTGGTGCAGATCTCGCCGGCCTCGACCTCGCCCACGCTGACCAAGCTGGGCAACGAGGGCAAGACCGGCGGCTGGTTCTTCCGCACCATCACCAGCGATGCGCTGCAGGGCACGGCCGCGGCCAAGTACGCGATGGACCAGGGCATGACCACGCTGGCCATCATCAACGTCAACAACGACTTCGGCGT
>DASQFA010000338.1:0-17832 GCA_035633375.1 Rubrivivax sp. | reverse complement strand
CTTGAACAGTTCGAGTTCCAGCTGGGACCATTGCATGGCAGACCTCCGGCGGCGAGAAGCCGCGGCGCAGGGGTGAAGGAAACCGGTTGGGTTTGGGCTGCAGTGACGGCAGCGCGGATGCGCGCAAGGGCGCATCAGGTCTCGGCGGGTAGCAGCGCGCCGCAGTGGCGCTCCGCTCTTCGGGTTCGGTGTCCTGCGGGCAGGAGCCGTGAGGGTTTCAATTCCGCCGCGAGCTGGTCTGCGCGGCGATGCCGGGAAGAGCCCGGCGATTCCAGTGCTTGCCCTGTCCGGGCCAGCTGCCGCGAAAGTTATCCCAAGGGTCGAATGGCGTCAAGCCGAAAGGCGTTGACTGGCGTACAGAGGTGTCGACGACGGCGGCGGTTCTTGAGACGACGATGTGACATGGCCGCGGTCGATCGACTTCGTTCGGTCGCAAGCGTCACAAACCGGCATCGACGAAAGTACTGACGAATCAAGGACTTGGTGACACACACGCCCAAAGGAGCCGAATGACGTCGATTCAGAACAGTGCACCTACACGCTGAAAGATGTAGCCTCATAACCCAGGTCGCAGGTTCAAATCCTGCCCCCGCAACCAAGAAATAGGAGTGCTGACAAGCACTTACGAAGCCCGCCCGGTGCGGGCTTCGACGTTTCTGGGCTCCATGGCCCATCTGTGGCCCACCGGTGGCCTATCCATGGCCCACCGGTTTTCTGGGCACGCTCAAAACGACCTTTGGGCGCGTGGACTAAGAGTCGGGATGACTCTGACCATTGGGTTCAAGACCGGGCCTGTGCCCAATTGACGCCGCTCGATGTGCGTGCCCATCCTGCGCCCAAACTGTGCAGAGCCGCGTTGACCGACCATTGGACCCCGTGCCCAAGCGTGCCCGCGGCGGCCGCACTTGCTTCTCCGCGACCAGCTCATGTAGACCTGGTTGCCGCTGCAGGCCCCGGGTCGCTGCAGGGAAGGGCGCAAGTGTCCGGGCACGGTGTCCTGCAGCCGGACATACGTCACGGCGACAAAGCCAGGAGCGCAGTGCGGTCACGGCATGGGCACTCGAGGCTGCGCACAATACTGGCAAGGGGCGCGACCCCGAGGCCGCACGAGCAGGGCGCTTGCCCGCCCTGCCGACGCTGACCCGGTGAAGTTTCTTTCCGGCCCTGGAGCGAATGGCTGTGACGCAGGTTTCGGTGATCGCCGTCGGGCGCAGGCCACGGCCCTGGCGCTGGGTCGCCGCCGGTGTGTGCTTGGCCGCCGCCGCGGCGCTCGCCCATGTCGTCGGCGAGGAACTGCACAGCTCGCGCTGGCAGGCGCGCTGGCTCGCCGAGCAGGCGCGAGAGTTGCGTTTCGAGCCGCGGGCCAGCGCGAACCCGGCGCTGCGCGTGCCGTCGAACGGCCCCTTCGACGAGCGGCTGGGCTATACGCGCATCCCGGTGCATGTGCAACGCCTTACCGATCGCGGCTATGCGGTCACTTCGCAGGCCTGGCAGTCGCCGGCGCTGGTCGAACATCTGGAGCGCGGGCTGTTCGCGCCCTTCCACGAAAAGACACAGGCCGGCCTGTCGGTGCTCGACTGCCGCGCGCAGCAGCTGTACGAAAGCCGCTACCCGCAGCAGGCGTTCGGCAGCTTCGACGAGGTGCCGCCGCTGCTCGCTGCCACCTTGTCCTTCGTCGAGGACCGCGGCCTGCTCGCCGAGGATGCGGCGCCGACGCGCAACCCGGTGATCGACCCGGCGCGGCTGGGGCGCGCCGTGTTCGACCAGATCCTCAAGCGCGTCGATGCCGAGCATTCGGCCGGCGGCGGCAGCACGCTGGCCACGCAGATCGAGAAATACCGCCATTCGCCCGACGGCCGCACCGCCGGCGCGCGCGACAAGCTGCGGCAGATTGCCAGCGCGTCGCTGCGCGTCTATGCCGACGGCGAGGATACGCAGGCGGCGCGCCGGCGCATCCTGCTCGACTATGTCAACACCGTGCCGCTGGGCGCGCTGCGCGGCTGGGGCGAGGTGCACGGCCTGCCCGACGGGCTGCACGCCTGGTTCGGCGCCGATGTCGACGCGGCGGCGCACGCGCTGCGGCTGAGCGCACCGACGGGCGATGACCTGGCCGCGCAGGCGCTGGCCTACCGCCAGGCACTGTCGCTGATCATCGCCCAGCGCCGCCCGGCCTGGTACCTGCGCGCGGGGCAGGCGCAGCTGCATGCGCTGACCGACAGCCACCTGCGGGTGCTGGCGAACGGCGCCGTCATCACGCCGGCACTGCGCGACGCGGCACTGGCCACGCCCGCGCAACTGCGCGAGCGCTATCCGGTCAGTGCCGCGGCCGACTTCGCGCAACGCAAGGCGGTCAACGCCTCGCGCGTGCAACTGGCCGCGCTGCTGGACACGCCGCGCCTGTACGACGTCGACCGCCTCGACCTCACGGCTGCGACGACGATCGACGGCGCGCTGCAGGATGCCGTGACGGCGGCGCTGCAGCGCCTGCGCGACCCGCACGCGGCTCGCGAGGCCGGGCTGATTGGCGAGCGCCTGCTCGAACGCGGCGACCCGTCGCGGCTGAACTACAGCTTCACGCTGTTCGAACGCGGCGACGGCGTCAACCGCGTGCGCGTGCACACCGACAACCTCGACCAGCCCTTCGACATCAACGCCGGCGCCAAGCTCGAACTGGGCTCGACCGCCAAGCTGCGCACGCTGGCGACCTATCTCGACCTCGTCGCATCGCTGCATGCGCAGCTGGCGGCGCTGCCGGGCGACGAACTGGCCGCCCACCCCGTCGCCGCGCCGGACCGGCTCGGGCGCTGGGCGGTCGACTACCTGCGCGTGCGACCGCAGGCGCCGCTGGCCGAGATGCTCGAGGCAGCGATGCAGCGGCGCTTCTCGGCCAGCCCGAACGAGAGCTTCTTCACCGGGGGTGGCGTGCACCGCTTCACCAATTTCGACCGCCGCGACGACGCGCGCGTGGCCACGCTCTACGAATCGCTGCGCGACTCGCTGAATCTGCCCTTCATCCGGCTGATGCGCGAAATCGTGCAGCACCACATCCATCGCGGCCCCGAATCGGCCGGTGCGGTGCTCGAGCAGAAGGAACACCCGGCACGCGCGGCGCTGCTGGCGCGCTTTGCCGACCGCGAGGGCCGCCAGTTCACGCGCGGCTTCTACCGCCGCCTGTCCGGCAAGAGTGTCGAGCAGATGCTCGACGCATTGGCCGGCGCAGCGCCGACGCCGCAGCGACTGGCCGTGATCCACCGCATGCTCAAGCCCGAGGCCGGCTTCGTCGATTTCGACGCCTTCGTCGAGCGTCACCGCCCCACGCTGCCCACGGCACAGCGGCGCAGTCTCCACGACGCGCACGCGCCGGGCCGCTTCGATCTCGCCGACCGCGGCTACCTGGCGCGCATCCACCCACTCGAGCTCGAGGTCGCGGCGCATCTGGCGCGCGTGCCGGGCGCGACGCTGGCGCAGGTGATCGAGGCGACTGCCGCACAGCGCCAGCACGCCTACGCCTGGCTGATGCGCACCGGCGCCAAGGGGGCGCAGGACCGGCGCATCCGCACGCTGATCGAGATCGACGCCTTCGAGCATGTGCATGAATCGTGGCGCCGCGTCGGCTACCCGTTCGACAGCCTGGTGCCCTCGTACGCGACGGCGATCGGCAGTTCCGGCGACCGCCCGGCGGCGCTGGCCGAACTGATGGGCATCATCGTCGCCGGCGGCGTGCGCCAGCCGACGGTGCAGCTCGAGACGCTGCACTTCGCTGCCGGCACGCCCTACGAGACGCTGCTGCAGCACGGCGTTGCGAACGCCCCCGAACGTGCGCTTGCCCCCGAGGTCGCCCAGGTGCTGAAGGCGGCGCTGGCGCAGGTCGTCGAGCAGGGCACCGGGCGGCGCCTGCGCGGTGCACTGCTTGACGCCCAGGGTGTGCCGCTAGCCATCGGCGGCAAGACCGGCACTGGCGACAACCGCCACGCAAGCTGGGGCGCGCGCGGCGAGCGCACCGGCTCGCGCGTGCTCAATCGCACCGCCACCTTCGTCTTCTTCGTCGGCGAGCACCATTTCGGCACGCTGACCGCGTTCGTGCCCGGCCCCGAGGCGGCCGACTACCGTTTCACGAGTGCGCTGCCCACGCAGATCCTGAAGACGCTGGCGCCAGTCGTCGCAGCGGCGATCGCCTCGCCGTCGCAATGCGCGGCCGAATCGCCTGCAGCGGCCGCGGGGAGCGGTGCGCTCGGCGTCGCGGCGGTGGCCGGCGAGCCGACACCGCGCCGCGCGTCACCGTAAGCCCGGCGACCGCAGGTCGCCGCTGTCGAAGGGCCAGGGCATCACGATCGCCTCGCCCTATCCAGGCCAAGGCGGCACCGTCACCGTCACCGCCACCGCCACCGCCACCGCCATCAGCGGGGTATCGCCGTCGCAGCGGAAATAGAACGTCGCGCCCAGCGGCACACTCAGGCACAGGCCGGATTCGAGCGCAACGCTTTCCCATCGCACCGCGTCGCACCGCCACCTGGGGCCGCAGCCCGACACCCCGTACCGGAGTTCTGCCACCGTACGGTGCGTGACGGCCGCCGACGCCTGCCCGCGCCGCAGCGTGAAGGTGGCCATGCTGCCGCTGTTCAGACCCAGCAGCACCGGCACGCGCCAGCCGTCGGGCGCTGACGATGGGCGCCTGCACGCCGCCAGCGTGGCAAAGGCGGGGTGCGCGCCTTCAGCCGGCGCGGACATAGGCGGAGGGTAAGCAGTCTTAGGCACAAGCTTCGGCGCTGCACCCAAAGGGTGTTTGCGCGAACGCAGCGCAAGGGCTCAGAACTTGCGCACCTCGATGTTGTGCTTGAGCAGTGCATAGCCCATCTGCCGTGGTGTCAGCCGCAACAGGCGGGCGGCCTTGGCTTGTACCCAGCCGCATTGCTCCATGGCCCAGATCAGCCGCTCGCGCTCGCCCTGCGGCGCCGGGCCGCCGACACTTTGGCTGGGTGCAGGCGGCAGGCTGCGCGTCGGCCCGATGACGGTCACCCCGCCGGAATCGTCGATGACGCGCGCGGCGGCGTGGTCGATGTCGTCGCCGCTGGCGCCCATCGGCGCGGACGCCACCGGCCAGCCGCCCGGTGCATTGGCCGGCGACGCCGCGCCGGGCCGCAGCCGGCTGACGGGCATCGACAAGGGAGTGTGCGCCGCCGCTACGGCATCAGCCTTTTTCATATCGTGCAGGCTTTGTGTCAGGCAACGGTCCTGCTTGCAGCCGAAGCCGAACTCGTGGATGGTGTCGCCCTGCACCATGGTGGCCGTGCGTTCGATGCAGTTCTCGAGCTCGCGCACATTGCCCGGCCAGTAACAGGTGCTCAGCACCTTCATCGCCTGCGGCGTGACCTTCAACTGGCGGCCGTTGTCCTTGTTGAAGCGGTCGACGAAATGGGCCACCAGCGGCGCGATGTCGGCGCGCCGCTCGCGCAGCGGCGGCAGGAAGATCGAGACCACGTTGATGCGGTAGTACAGATCGGCGCGGTATTCGCCTAGCTGCACCATCTTCTCGAGATCGCGGTTGGTGGCGCAGATCAGCCGCACGTCCACCTTCACCGCCCGCGTGCCGCCCACGCGCTCGAACTCGCGCTCCTGCAGCACGCGCAGCATCTTGGCCTGGAAGGCGGGCGAGACGTCGCCGATCTCGTCGAGAAACAAGGTGCCGCCGTGCGCCAGCTCGAACCGGCCCTTGCGTTCGCCCACCGCGCCGGTGAAGGCGCCTTTTTCATGGCCGAAGAGCTCACTCTCCAGCAGCGATTCGGTCAGTGCGGCGCAGTTCACCTTGATGAATGCCGCATCCTTGCGCGGCGACAGGTAGTGCACCGCGCGCGCGATGGCTTCCTTGCCGGTGCCGCTCTCGCCGCGCAACAGCACGGTGGCGCGCGATGGCGCCGCCTGGTGCACTTCGGTGAACACGCGCTGCATGGCTTCGGACTCGCCGATCACGTTGTCCAGCGCAAAGCGGCCGCGCGGCGTGCGCCGCAGGGCCTTCTGCAGGCGCACGGTTTCCTGCTGCAGGCGCTCGTGTTCGTCGCTCACGGCGGCGCGCAACTGTGCCGCCTGTGCCAGCAACGCCGCCACCATGGTCAGGATGCGCTGGTCGTCGGACAGCCGCGCCGCGCCCTGCAGCATGTCACGCTGGGCAGCCAACACGCCGAGCACGGCCTTGTCGGTCTTCAGCGGCACCGCCACGAAGGCCAGGATGCGGCCCGGCTCGGCACTGAAGCCGCCCGTGCGGTCGATGAACTCGGGCTCATCGGCAACATTCGTCACCACGGCCGGTATGCCGGACGCCGCCACGCGGCCGACCACGCCCTCGCCCGACTGCCATCGACCGCGCTGCGCCTCCTGCGCGGTCAGGCCGACCCAGCTGTGGATCCTGAGCCCGCCGCCGTCGGGGTCGCGCAGCACGATCATGACGCGGGGCAGTTCCAGGTGCGAAGCGATGATGTTCAGCGCAATCCTGAAGTTGCGGTCGACGTCGAGCGACGCACTGAGGATGCGCGAGATCTCGTAAACGGTGACCAGCTCGACGTGGGCGCGTTGGTCGGTCAGTGTTCGGTTCGGCATACCAGCACCTCCTTGAACCGCGGGAAGACCAAGTGCCGTGCGCGAAGTCCAGGTTCTGGACCGTTCCTGTACGGTGCTGGTGCACCGGGACGAGCGCTAAGGCCTTGCGCCAGTCAGTCGCAAGTTCCGGGCCGAAACAGGCGAGCCGCCGCTGCAAGAAACTGCGAGCGCAGGATCAAACCCCGCAGGCCGCCAGCAGCACTTCGAGCTGGCGCACGTGGTCGGCCTCTTCCTGCGCAAACTCGCCGGCGATGCTGCGCAGCTCGGCGTCGGGCGTGCTGGCGGCCACGCCGGCGTAGTAGGCATGGCCGCTGCGCTCGCCCTGCAGCGCGAGCTCCAGGGCCAGGCTGCGGTCCATCTGCGCATCGACACCCACCCAGCCAGCGGTTTCGGGGCTGGTGCCGTCGGGCCAGGTGTATTCGTGCGGCGCCATGGTGGGCAGCTCGCGAAAGCCGCCGCGGGCCATGGCCTCGGCCAGGTGTAGCCGCGAGTAGTGCGCCATGCGGCCGAAGAAGAGCTTCAGATCCCGGTTGCCCTCGGTGCCCATGGCGGCGGCCAGCTCCTCGTAGCGACGTGCAGCCTCACGTTCCAGTTGCACGGCATGAGCCAGGAAGATGCGCACGTTCATGGTGCTTGCGCCCTCATCCGAACTTGAACAGGATGCCATGTCCGCCGCGCGGGTATTCCCACTCGACGTTCAGGTGCTCGGTGCAGATGACGCGGCAGCTGCCGCACTCCAGGCAGCCGTCGGTGATCAGCGTCACCGTGCCGTTGGCCTCAAGCTTGTAGCAGGCGGCCGGGCAGACGAAGGTGCAGGCCTTGAGCTCACAGTCGTTGGTGCACACGGCCGCATCCTTAATGCGTATGTGCGGGCGGCCGTGGTCCACCTTGTAGCGGTTCTGGAAGAGTTTTTCTTCGACGTTGACAGCCAGCGTGCTCATCGGATGCTCCCGTGCGGGTGGGTTGGGGCGGCCGCCATTCAGCGCAAGGCGCGGAACAGCTTGAAGGCATCACCGACCAGGCCGCGCCAGCGGCGCGCGCTGCGGAAGCTGCCGACGATCTCGCGCTGCTTGGTCTTCTTGTCGGTGCCGTCCACGGTGAACAGGGTCTTGGCCGCGCCCGTCACCAGCCTGGGATAGGTGGTGAAGAACTGCGGGCTGCTGTGCAGCACCTGCGGCATGTCGCGGTACTTGTGCAGGTCCTTCATGACGAAGCTCCTGTCGAGCGCGGTCTTGTAGGCGCGCAAAGTTTTCGCTGTCATCGGCTGGCCGGCGGCCTTGGCGGCAATCACCGTCTCGGCGGCCATCCGGCCGGTGGTCATGGCCAGGTTGCTGCCTTCGCGGTGCACGGCGTTGACGAAGCCGCCCGAGTCGCCGACGATCAACCAGCCGTCGCCGTACACCTGCGGCACGGCGTTGAAGCCGCCTTCGGGGATCAGGTGCGCGGCGTACTCCTTCATCTCGCCGCCCTGGATCAGCGGCGCGATGCTGGGGTGCTGCTTCAGCTTTTCGAGCAGCGCATAGGGCGTGGTGCGCTTCGGGTTGGCGGCGAAGTCGCTGAGCATGCAGCCCACGCCGATGGTCAGCGAGTCCTTGTTGGTGTACAGGAAGCCGGTGCCGACCATGCCTTCGGTGACGGTGCCCATCAGCTCGATGACCACGCCTTCGTCTTCCTTGATGTTGAAGCGCTGCTGGATCACTTCTTCGGGCATGAAGAGGATTTCCTTGACCGCCAGCGCCACGTTGCCGGGCAGCAGCTCGGGGTGGAAGCCGGCCTTGCGCGCAAGCGTGCTGTTCACCCCGTCGGCCAGCACCACCACGTCGGCCAGCACCTCGCCGCCGGCGCGGTCGCAGCGCACGCCGATGCAGCGCTTGCCGTCCATCAGCAGCTCATCGACCGTGGTCTCGCAGACCAGCAGCGCGCCGGCCTCGCGTACACGCCCCGAGAACCACTTGTCGAACTGCGCCCGGATCATCGTGTAGCGGTTGTAGGGCGGCTTGTTGTAGTCGTCGCTGCGGTAGTGCGTGCCGACGAAGCTGTTGTCGTCGAGCACCCAGACGCGCTGCTCGATGATGTGGCGCTCCAGCGGTGCGTCGTCGCGGAAGTCGGGAATGATCTTCTCCAGCGCGTCGGCGTACAGGATGGCGCCCTGCACGTTCTTGCTGCCCGGCGTTTCACCGCGCTCGATCTGCAACACCTTCAGCCCGGCCTTGGCCAGGGTGTAGGCGGCGGCGTTGCCCGCGGGGCCTGCGCCGACGACGATGGCGTCGAACTTCTCTGCCATGGCGTCTCAACTCCTTATGTGAAGATGGGTGGGGCCACACGCGGGCCAGGACCTGCGCCAAGCCAAGCGACCGCCGCGGATCCGGCTTTGCCGGTCCGCTGGCGGTGCCCCCTCGAGGGGGAGGCGCCGCAGGCGCATCGGGGGTGGGCCATGTCAGGCGGCCCGGCGCACGCGCTTGTCCAGGTGCGCGCGGAAGGCGGCGGTCAGCGCCGGCAGCACCTGCATCGCGTTGCCCACGATGCCGTGGTGCGCAAAGTCGAAGATCGGTGCGTTGGCGTCGGTGTTGATGGCGACGATGACATCCGACGCCTCCATGCCCACCCGGTGCTGGATGGCGCCGCTGATGCCGGCGGCGATGTACAGCTTGGGGCGCACGGTCTTGCCGGTCTGGCCGACCTGGCGCTCGGGCTCAAGCCAGCCGGCCTGGGTGACGGCGCGCGTGGCGCCCACCTCGGCGCCCAGCACGCGCGCCAGGTCCCACACGAGCTTGAAGTTCTCGGCGTTCTTCAGGCCCTTGCCACCGCTGACGATGATGTCGGCATAGGCCAGGTTGACGGTGTTGCGGTTGGCATCGGGGATGAAGTCAAGCAGCTTGGTGACGATGTCGGTCTCGACCAGACCCAGCGGCATCTCGAGGATGTCGCCGCTGCGCGCCTCGTCGCGGCGCGGCAGGCTCATCACCCGCGGGCGCACGGTGGCCATCTGCGGCCGGTAGGCCAGCGTCATGATGGTGCACAGCAGGCTGCCGCCGAAGGTGGGCCGTGTGGCGGCCAATGCGCGGCCGTCGATGTTCAGCTCGGTGCAGTCGGCGGTGAGCCCGGTGCCCAGCGTGGTGGCCACCGAGCCGGCCAGGTCGCGGCCCATCGCCGTGGCACCCAGCAGCATGATCTCGGGCTGGTGGGCGTTGACCAGGTCGGTCAGGCCCTTGGTGAAGGGCTCGTTGCGATAGCCCTTGAGGACAGGGTCGCGCATCAGGTAGCAGCGGTCGGCACCGTAGGCATAGGCCTCGCGGGCATAGGCGTCCAAGGGTTCGTCGGGCCCGCCCATCACCACGCCGGCCACGCTGACCTGCAGCTTGTCGGCCAGCTTGCGGGCTTCGCCCATCAGCTCCCAGCTCACCGGGTTGACGACGCCGCGGTCGTGTTCCACGAACACCCAGATGCCCTTGTAGGACTTCAGGTGCTCCGGCAGTTCAGTGTTGCGCCCTGCCCGTCCTGCTGCCTTGGGTACGGCCGGTTTGGCGGCTTCGCTCATGGTGCTCTCCCTTTCAGGCCGAAAGCCGGTCCACCATCTCTTGTTCGAGCTGGGGGTGGGTGGTGAAGATCTTCTGCAGCAGGTTCAGCGTCACGTCGTTGACGCTGCTGTCGGCGACGACCTCGATATCGCACTTCTGCTGGCGCGGCGTGGGGCCGAAGACCTTGCTCACCACCGTGGGCGAGCCCTTCAGGCCGATCTTGCCGAGGTCGTCGATGCCGGCGTCTTCCTTGCTCCAGCGGCGCACCGCAAAGCGCCCGGCGCGCAGCATGTCTTCCAGGCTGGCAAAGCGCATCTGGTTGGTGCCCTCCAGCATGGTGATCAGGGCCGGCAGCGGTGTCTGCAGCAGCTGCACGCCGCCTTCGGCGCGGCGTTCCACCTTCAAGCTGCGGGCATCGAGGTTCACCTCGACCACCTTGCTGACGTAGGTCAGCAGGTTCAAGCCCAGGCGCTTGGCCACGCCCGGGCCGACCTGCGCGGTGTCGCCGTCGATGGTCTGTTTGCCGGTGAAGACCAGGTCCACCGCCTGTTCCTGGCCGATGCGGCGAATGGCTGCTGCCAGCGCGTAGGACGTGGCCAGCGTGTCGGCGCCGGCAAAGGCGCGGTCGGTGATGAGGATGGCGTCGGTGGCGCCGAAGCTGATGCACTTGCGCAGGCTTTCCTCGGCCTGCGGCGGGCCCATGCACAGGGCAGTGACGCGGCCGCCAAACTGGTCTTTCAGGCGCAGCGCTTCTTCCAGCGCAAACAGGTCGTAGGGGTTGACGATGGCCGGCACGCCCTGGCGCATGATGGTGTTGGTGACCGGGTGGACGCGGATCTGCGCCGAATCCGGCACCTGCTTGATGCAGACGACGATGTGCATGAGCGGGCTCCCCTGGTCAGGCCGTGGGCAGGTCGCGACGGTGCTCGTGCAGGCTGTGGCGCAGGCCGGCCAGCCCCACATGCTGCGTGCCGCCGGTGTCCTGGAACACCTTGAACACCTTCTCGCGCGCCGGCGTGGAGACGACGAAGTCCTGGTAAGCCTTTGCCAGCAGGCTGCGGTACAGGCGGAACTGTTCGGCCTCGTCCAGCAGTTGCAGGCCGTCGCTCTGCCGCAGGTACTGGTAGAAGCGCTTCAGGATGTGCAACCGGTTCACCTGCACCACGGCTTCTTCGGCCGGCACGCCGAAGAAGACGAAGAAGTCCTCGGCGCTGGACAGGGCCTTGAGGCGGTCGGTCAGTGTGTCCACGGGCGGTCTCCAGACATTGGGGGGTTGCGTTGCAGATGGGGCAGGCGCGGGCGCGTCTTCAGCGTCCGGCCAAGCGGAGCGCCGCAGGGGCGCGGGTTTGCCGATGGAAGCCTCGCAACTCGGTGTCGTTGGGCGCGCGCTTGTGCCGGGCCACGTGGGCGCGGATGCAGGCCAGCAGCGCGGGCACGTCGTCGGCCTGCAGCTCCAGGCCCAGGCGTGCGCAGGCGTGGCGCAGGCCGTGGGCGCCGGAGTGCTTGCCCAGCACCAGCCGGTGTACGCGCCCCAGCTCTTCGGGCTGGAAGACTTCGTAGTTGCTGCGGTCCTTGAGGAGGCCATCGACATGGATGCCCGACTCGTGCGAGAACACCGCATCGCCGACGATGCTCTTGCCCGCCCCCACCGGCCGCCCCGAGGCGCCCGCCACCAGGCGCGAGATGGCCGGCAGCGCGCGCGTGTCGATGCCGCTTTCAACGCCCAGCAGGTGGCGCGCAGCCATCACCACTTCTTCGAGTGCGGCGTTGCCGGCACGTTCGCCCAGGCCATTGACCGTGGTGCTGGCGTGGGTGGCACCGGCCTGCAGCGCCGCCAGGGTGTTGGCGGTGGCCAGGCCGAGGTCGTTGTGGGCGTGCATCTCGATGCCGATGCCGACCTCGGCGCGCAGCGCGGCGATGCGCTGCCGTGTCGTGAACGGGTCGAGCAGGCCCAACGTGTCGGCATAGCGCACCCGCACCGCGCCATGTGCCTGGGCGGTCTGCGCGGCTTGAGCTAGAAAACTGGCGTCGGCACGCGATGCATCCTCGAAACCGACACTGACGGTGGCGCCGCGCTCGGCAGCCCGGTCGACGAAGCGCGCGATGGCCTGCAGTACCCAGGCGCGGCTCTGGCCCAGCTTACGTTCGATCTGGATGTCGGACACGCTGATGGCCAGGTGCACGACATCGGCATCGCAGCGCAGCGCAGCAGCCAGGTCCGCGTCGTTCATGCGCGCCCACACCATCGTGCGCGAGCGCCGCACGCTGGCGGTGATGGCGCGGATGAGATCGACCTCGTGCTCGCCCATCACCGGGATGCCCACTTCCATCTCGGGCACGCCGGCCTCGTCCAGCGCCCGGGCGATGGCCAGCTTCTCGTCGTCGCTGAAAGCCACGCCGGCCGTCTGCTCACCGTCACGCAAGGTGGTGTCGTTGACGATGAAGCGCGGCGGGCAGCTGTTGTCGGTGGGCATGGCAGGCTGTCGAGCGAGAGGCTGGCTTGGGGGGCTGGCTGCCCTGCTCTTTGCAACCGCCGTGCCAGCCGGCCAGATACGACCAAGTGTCTGATCTCATTGAAGATTCACCTGGCTCGGCCGCGCGCCGTGGGCTGTGTCGTTTGTTCGCTTGCCGACAAGGCAGGCTGCAGGCCCATCGCAGCGGCTGATTCGACCTCACCACAGCGCGGCAGTGCGGCGGGTGAAGCTAGTGTGGTGTTCGACGCTAAGCGGCACATAAAACCGCGTCTTTGTCGCCCTAGCGTCCCTAGCGTCGTTGCGAATCCTCGCGATGCCACTGGGCATCGCTGCGGTTCGCGCCTAGCCAGGACGACAAATCCATCGGTTCTCTAAAGTGCCGCCAAGCGTCGAACACCACACTAGGAGTCCTATCTGATACGGCCGCGCACGCCCGGCGCGGATCGCGAAGAAGTAAGATATACATTCGATCATGTAGATCCTTGGGTGCAAGAATGCAAGTCGCAAAGTGGGGCAATAGTTTGGCCGTTCGCCTTCCGGCTACGGTGGTCGAGGCTCTCGATTTGAAGCCCGGAGACCACATCGACATCCACGTCAGGGGCGACCGTTCCTTTGCCATCGAGAAGGCCCCGGGCGCGCGTGACCTGTTGACCAGAATACGCAAGTACCGTGGTCGACTGCCATCCGACTTCAAGTTCGACCGCGTGCAAGCCAATGAGCGGGGGTGAAGACTTCTTCGACACCAATGTGTTGCTCTATTTGCTGTCGGCCGACACAGCCAAGGCCGACCGCGCAGAAGAATTGCTCGCCACTGGAGGGACGATCAGCATCCAGGTTCTGAATGAGTTCGCGGCGGTTGCTTCGCGCAAGCTGCCCATGTCGTGGATCGAAATCCGTGAAGTGCTGGCCCAGATCCGGGCCGTCTGTGCGGTCGAGGCGATGACCCTCGAGACGCACGAACGGGCCCTGCGCATCGCCGAGCGCTATGGCATTTCGATCTACGATGCGCTCATCGTGTCGGCAGCGTTGTTGGCGAACTGCAAGATCCTCCATTCGGAGGATATGCAGGACGGTCAGGTCATCGAACGACAGCTGACAATTCGCAATCCGTTCACATCATCGTGAGCCAGCTGAGGTTCAATCTGACCTTGGCTTGTCAATGACGGAGGTCTCCCACCGTCAAGGCAAGCCGCCCTTCAGCATTCGCGCGCGTGGTTGCGCGTGAAGCGCGGCAACTCCACCACCAGCGCCGCACCGCGCAGCTTGACGCAGCAGGCCAGGCGCGACTGCGCGTCCAGGCCCCAGGCGGCGTCGAGCTGGTCGTCTTCGGCCTCGTCGGCGGGCGTCAGCGCCTCGGCGCCTTCGCGCACATGCACATGGCAGGTGGCGCAGGCGCAGACCTTGTCGCAGGC
Organism: Rubrivivax sp.; assembly: GCA_035633375.1. GTDB lineage: Bacteria > Pseudomonadota > Gammaproteobacteria > Burkholderiales > Burkholderiaceae_C > Rubrivivax. Next base: position 3,837 of record DASQFA010000338.1, on the reverse strand, counting down.
GTGTTCGATGGCCAGGCCCTGGGCCAGCAGCGCATCGATCAGCGGCAGACCCTGGCGCGCTTCGAAGCTGGCGCCTTGCGGGCACAGCTCGGCGTGCGGCAGCACGGTGACGCGGGTGCCGGGGCGCGCCGGCCTGGCTGTCGCCGTGCCGGCCGCAGCATCAGGCTTGGCAGCGGCGGCCCTGACGGCGGAGGCAGCAGGTGCGTTCGCCGCTGCGTTCACTCAGGCCGCCAAGTGTTCGATGCGCTGCCCGGCCAGGGCCTGGCGCACGCGGCTGTCCATGCGGCGGGCGGCGAAGTCGGTGGTGGCCTGGTTGAGCGCTTCGGTGGCGTCGCGCAGTGCGTCGCACAGCACCTGGCCGGCGGCCGGGGTGGCGCCTTCGCTCTGGGCACAGGCTTCCAGCAGGTCGGCCACGGCCTGCAGTGCGCACAGGATGGCGAACTCCTCGCGCGGCTGCAAGAGCGCGCCGCCGTCGCGCAGCAGCGCGCTGTGCGTGGCGTCGAGCAGGCGGCGGGCGTCGATCTCGGCCTCGCGCAGCATGCGCGCGGCAGCATCCGCTTCGGCGCTGCCGATGGCCTCGCCCAGCATGCGCGCCACCGCCTCCGGCGGCAGCCCGTAGCTGGGCTTGACCTCGACCTGCGCATGCGCGCCGCTGCGTTGCTCGACCGCGCTCACCGAGAGCAGGCCGTCGGCGTCGATCTGGAAGGTGACGCGGATGCGCGCCGCGCCGGCGGCCATCGGCGGGATGCCGCGCAGCGTGAAGCGCGCCAGCGAGCGGCATTCGCTGACCAGCTCCCGCTCGCCCTGCACCACATGCAGCGCGAGCGCGGTCTGGCCGTCCTTGAAGGTGGTGAAGTCCTGCGCCATCGCTGCGGGGATGCTGCTGTTGCGCGGGATGATCTTCTCCACCAGCCCGCCCATGGTCTCCAGGCCCAGCGACAGCGGGCTCACGTCAAGCAGCAGCAGCGCATCGTCGCCTCGGTTGCCGGCCAGCTGGTCGGCCTGGATCGCGGCGCCCAGGGCCACGGCGCGGTCGGGGTCGATGTCGGTCAGCGGCGCGCGGCGAAAGTAGGTGGCCACCGCGGCGCGCACCTGCAGCAGGCGTGTAGAGCCGCCGACCAGTACCACGCCGTCCACCTCGTCCGGGCTGAGGCGGGCGTCGCGCAAGGCGCGCTTCAGCGGGCCCAGCGTGCGCGTCACCAGGTCCTGCGTCAGGGCCTCGAACTGCACCCGGTCCAGCGTCTGCGCAGCGCTCTCGCCATTGCGGCGAAGGCAGCGCACGGTGACGCACTCGGCCTCGCTCAACGACTCCTTGGCCGCGCGTGCCGCGGCATGCAGTGCGCCGGTGTCCTGCGCCGTCCAGCCGCCGCCGCTGGCCTGCGCAAACCAGGCGGCGATGCGGTGGTCGAAGTCGTCGCCGCCGAGTGCCGCATCGCCGCCCGTGGCCACCACCTCGAACACGCCGCGGGCCAGGCGCAGCACCGAGACGTCGAAGGTGCCGCCGCCCAGGTCATAGACGACGAACGTGCCTTCACCCGCCCGGTCCAGCCCGTAGGCCACGGCTGCGGCGGTGGGTTCGTTCAGCAGCCGCAGCACCGTCAGGCCGGCCTGCGCGGCGGCATCCTTGGTGGCCTGGCGCTGCGCGTCGTCGAAGTAGGCCGGCACGGTGACCACCGCGCCCACCAGCGCGCCGCCCAGCGCCGCTTCGGCGCGCTGGCGCAGCACGCGCAGCACCTCGGCGCCCACCTGCACCGGCGTCTTCAGGCCCTGGCAGGTGCGGATGGCCACGGCGCTGTCCGACGCGGCCTGCATCTCGAAGGCAAATGGCGTGGACGCCACATCGGCCAGCGCGCGGCCGATCAGCCGTTTGGCCGAGGCCACGGTGTTCAGCGGGTCGGCCGCGGCCTGCGCGCAGGCCGCGGCGCCCACGCGAACCGAACCATCGGCCGCGTAGTGCACGACAGAAGGCAGCAGCGCCGCACCCTGTTCATCCGCCAGTACCGTGGGCAGGCCGCTGCGCACCGTGGCCACCAGCGAATTGGTGGTGCCCAGGTCGATGCCCACCGCCAGCCGGTGCCGGTGCGGCGCGGCCGCGCGGCCGGGTTCGGCGATCTGCAATAGCGCCATGCCCTGGCCGCCCTATCGGTCAGACCTTGAAGCTCTCGCCGCAGCCGCATTCGGCCGTGACGTTGGGGTTGCGGAACTTGAAGCCTTCGTTCAAGCCCTCGCGCACCCAGTCCAGCTGGGTGCCGCTGATCATCGACAGGCTTTGCGCGGCCACCAGCAACTGCACGCCTTCGCTTTCGAACTGCAGGTCTTCGGCCACGGGCGCATCGGCGAACTCCAGCGCATAGGCATAGCCAGAACAGCCGCTGGTCTTGACGGCCACGCGCAGCCCGACACCGCCGCCGCGCTGGGCCAGCGCCTTCTGGATCTGCCGGGCCGCCTTGGGTGTGACGCTGATGCTCATGACAGCCCCTCGTCCGATGGGTACATCGGCCGATCCCCCAAGGGGATGCGGGCCGGCTTGGGAGCGGCCCGGCGCTCGGCCCGCTTTGACGCGTTGAAGCTCATGGTGGGTCTCACACGTTGAACGAGCTGCCGCAGCCGCAGGTGCTGGCGGCGTTGGGGTTGCGGATGACGAAGCGCGCGCCTTCGAGCTTGTCCTCGTAGTCGATCTCGGCGCCGGCCAGGTACTGCAGGCTCATGGCGTCGACCACCACCGCGATGGGGCCGCGCTCGACGCGGATGTCGTCTTCCTTGACCTGGTCGTCGAAAGCGAAGCCGTACTGGAAGCCCGAGCAGCCTCCACCGGTGACGAAGATGCGCAGCTGCAGCGTGGGGTCGCCCTCTTCGGCCAGCATCTCGGCCACCTTGCTGACCACGGTGTCGCTGATGTTCAGGGACGGCGCGCCGTCCTGGAAGCTGGGGATGGGGATGCTGCCGGCCGGCGCCAGCGTGGCGCTGGCAGAAGAGGCAGAGGCTTGGGACTGGCAACTGGACATGGGGGTCTCCGTTGAATGGTGCTGGGGTCGCCTGCAGCCGTGACGCGCAGGCTTCAGGCCGCCGCGCAGACGGCCTGTTCGGTGGTGCCGAGGTGGCGGGTGCGGTAGTCGCTGACCGCCGCCTTGATGGCGTCTTCGGCCAGGATGGAGCAGTGGATCTTCACCGGCGGCAGCGCCAGTTCTTCGGCGATGGCGGTGTTCTTGATGCTCAGCGCCTGGTCCAGCGTCTTGCCCTTGACCCATTCGGTGACGAGCGAACTCGAGGCGATGGCCGAGCCGCAGCCATAGGTCTTGAAGCGGGCGTCTTCGATCACGCCGGTGTCGGGGTTGACGCGGATCTGCAGCTTCATCACGTCGCCGCAGGCGGGTGCACCCACCATGCCGGTGCCCACGGTGGCGTCGCCGCCGTCGAAGCCGCCCACGTTGCGCGGGTTTTCGTAGTGGTCGATGACTTTTTCGCTGTAGGCCATGGTGAACTCCGGTTGGGTGGGTCAAAGGCGTGTGATGGATCGAGACTCAATGCGCCGACCAGGCGATGGTGCTCAGGTCGATGCCCGCGCAGTGCATGTCCCACAGCGGGCTGAGCGCGCGCAGCCGCTGCACCGTCTGGCGCACCTGCGCGATGGCGCGGTCGATCTCGGCTACGGTGGTGAAGCGGCCAATCGAGAAGCGGACCGAGCTGTGCGCCACTTCGTCGGACAGGCCCAGGGCACGCAGCACGTAGCTCGGCTCCAGGCTGGCCGAGGTGCAGGCCGAGCCCGACGACACGGCAATGCCCTTCATGCCCATCAGCAGCGACTCGCCTTCGACGAACTGGAAGCTGATGTTCAGG
>DASQFA010000337.1:0-4952 GCA_035633375.1 Rubrivivax sp. | reverse complement strand
CCAGCAGCTGATGGAGGTGTCGCTCAAGGCGCCCGTCGTGCAGGCGGCGGTGGCCATCGGCGGCTTCATGGCCTATCTGGCCGAGGTGGGTGCCGAGCGCGACGACAGCGAGCAGACGAAGACGCGCTGGGCCATGGCCTTCTACGCCGACAAGCTGACGCCGGCGCCGGCCGGTTCCGGCAAGGCCAAGGCGCCGCTGGCCCGCAAGACGGCGGCAAAGGCCGCGGCTGCGAAGCCAATGCCGGCAAGAAGGTCGCCGGCAAAGAAGGCGGCCACGACAAATCCCGTGGCGGCGCACGCGCCAGCGCCCGGCGCACGCCAGCGCGCCACGGCACTGCCTGCGCGCAAGGCGGCCCCCGCGCGCGCGCGCTGAGGGCGACCCCGAAGCCGGGGCCTAAGCATTCACGCAGGCTGCCCCGGCGCGCACGCTGACGCAAAAGGGCGGCGCGAAGCCCTCTTCTCCGCGCTTGCGCGATGCGTCGCGCGGGCATGCTGTGTGCCAGCACGATGTGTGCGATTAGTCCGCTTGTCACACGCCGAGCCGACACTCGCCTATCAACCGCGGGCGGGTGTCAGACGTTGAGCACAGATTGACCGGCCGCCGCGGCGCCGGTAGCAGCCGAAGACTTGCATGGACATTTTGACACCCCGCCGCCTGAGTTGCGGCATCCTCATCCTCACCGGCCAGCGTGAGCTGCTGCTGTGCCACGTCACCGGCCAGGACCACTGGGACCTGCCCAAGGGTGGCCTGCATGCCGACGAAAGCCCGCTGCAGGCGGCGCTGCGCGAAACGCGCGAGGAAACCGGCCTGGACCTGGCGGCCGAGGCGCTGCTCGAGCTGGGGCGCTTCGACTACCGCCCAAAGAAGGACCTGCACCTGTTTGCCACGCTGCTGCCGCGCATCGACGTGGCGCAGCTGCGCTGCGAAAGCCACTTCGCGCAGCACGACACCGGTGCCAGCCTGCCGGAGATGGACGGCTACGACTGGTTCGGCTTCGAACGCATCGGCACGCTGTGCACGCCCAAGATGACGGCTGTGCTCACCGGCCGGGTGAACCTGCAGCGCGTGTTCGACGACCTGGGCGCGCACACCGCCATGGCACTGGCCGCCTGACGCGGGCGCGCGGCAGCCACAATCGGCACATGCCGAGCGCCGCCCAGACCATTGCCGTCATCGACTTCGAGACCACCGGCATCTCGCCCGGCCAGGGCGCACGCGCCACCGAGATCGCCGCGGTGCTGGTCAGCGGTGGGTGCATCGTCGATCGTTACGCCAGCCTGATGGTTCAGCCCCTTCATCGAGCAGCTCACCGGCATCAGCAACGCCATGCTGGGCGATGCGCCGCCGGCCGGGCAGGTGATGCGCGAGGTCTGCCGCTTTACGCGGGGCCTGCCGCTCGTGGCGCACAACGCGGCCTTCGACCGTGGCTTCTGGCGCACCGAGGCGCAGCTTGCAGGGATCGATCACGACCCGGCGCACGAGTTTGCCTGCACCGTGCTGCTGTCGCGGCGGCTGTACCCGCAGGCGGCCAACCACCGGCTGGGCACGTTGGCCGCGCTGCACCAACTGCCCAGCGGCGGCCGCGCCCATCGTGCGCTGGCGGACGCCGAAGTCACCGCCCATCTGCTGCTTCAGATCCAACAGGATGTGAGTAAACGCTTCTTCGAAGAGCTGCGCGCGCAGCACGTGACCCATGGCCTGCTGAGGGCGCTGCAGCGCGGCGACCGGCGCGCGCTGGCGCGTTGCGTGGCGCGCTACGGCCGCACCGAGGCCATGGCGCCATAGCGCGACAGCAGCGCCGCGCGGCTCGCCGGGTCGATGTTGATTCGGCTGAAATCGCCCTGGATGTGCGGCAGCGCCAGCAGCCGCGGGTCCATCACCTTGAACCACAGCGCCGGCACATAAGCCAGCGGAAACATGCCGAAGTAGCCGCTGGGAAGTTGCGGCAGATCGGGGAAATGGCGCAGCGACTGGTAGCGCCGCGACGAATTGGCATGGTGGTCGGAATGCCGCTCGAGCTGGAACAGCACCAAGTTGGTGTAGGTGTGATTCGCGTTCCAGGAGTGGTGCGGCTGGCAGCGCTCGTACTCGCCGTCGGGCCCCTTCAGCCGCAGCAGGCCGTAATGCTCGACATAGTTGGCGCTGGTCAGCTGCCACCAGGCGACCAGGTTGTGGATGGCCAGGAAGGCCACCATCATCCAGCCGAAGAGCCAGATCAACGTGCCCTGCAGCAGCGCGCTGACGGCGTAACTCTGCAGCAGCTCGTTGTGCACGCTGAAGGTCTTGCGCCCGAGCTTGTGCAGCCGCTCGGCTTCCAGCGCCCAGGCGCGGCGCATGCCGCCGGGCAGCTCGCGCAGCGCGAAGCGGTAGATGCTTTCGCCCATGCGCGAGCTCGCGTGGTCTTCGGGCGTGGCCACGTAGCGGTGGTGGCCGCGGTTGTGCTCGACGCGGAAGTGCCCATAGGCCGGTACCGCCAGCACCAGCTTGGCCAGCCACTGTTCGAGCACGGTGTGCTTGTGTCCCAGTTCGTGGCCGGTGTTGATGCCCAGGCCGGATGTCGTGCCAGCCACATAGGCCAGCACCAGGAAGGCCCACAACGGCAAGTTCTGCGTGCCGGCCCAGACTGCGCAGGCGATGAGTGCGACGAAATGCAGCGGCACCACCGCGTAGGTCAGCCAGCGGTAGTAGCGGTCCGCCTCGAGCTGCGGCACCACCGCCTCGGGCGGGTTGCTCTGGTCCTCGCCCAGCCAGGCATCGAGAATCGGGCCGCCGATGTAGCCGATGATCAGCGGCAGCACCAGCCAAAGCGGGTTGCCGCTGAAGGCATGGCCGGCGATGCCGGTGAAGGGGATCAGTGGGTAGACCACCGACAGCGCCCACAGCCAGCGCTTGCGGTCGCGGAAGGTCACGCGGCCGAGCACCGGGTCGGTGGCGGTGAAGGTGGGGTTCAGCATGAGTGTCGTATGCGTGGCCAGCAGCGTGTGCTGCCATCTTGCCATTCTTCAGCGTCCAATTGGTGGTTATACTGGTGCAACCGCTTCTTGGGACGGTCAAAGTGCGCGTAGTCCTCGACACGTCGGTTCTGGTCGCTGCAGCTCGCTCACGGAACGGGGCGAGTTATCAATTGATGTCGATGCTGCCCAGCCCCGACTTCGAGATGGCGCTGACGGTGGCGCTGTACACAGAATGGCAGGCCGTACTGACGCGGCCGGAACACAGGCCGACAGGTGTGACCGTGAACGCCACGCTCGCCTATCTTCGCTATCTGGTGTCACTCGCGCATTTGCAGGACGTGCATTTTCTATGGCGCCCTTTTCTGCGCGACCCTGACGATGACATGGTGCTGGAATGCGCTGTCGCGTCGGGCAGCTCCATCATCGTGACGCACAACGTGAAGGACTTTCAGCGTGCCGTTGCGTTGCACGTGCAAGCCGTAAAGCCCGTCGAATTCTTGAACCTTTTGAGGAGCCAGACATGAGCGCATTGACCATCCGTTTGCCGAACTCGGTGCATCAAAAGATCAAGGAGCTTGCCGCGCGCGACCAGATTTCGGTGAACCAGTTCATCGCCAGCGCCGCCGCCGAGAAGATGGCCTCTGTATTGACACTGGACTTTCTGAAAGCGGAAGCCGCCAAGGGGCATCGCAAAGACTTTGAGCACTACATGGGCAAGGTGCCCGATGTGCCAGCGCAAGACGGCGATGAGCGCGTCTGACTCGCGCCCACTGGCCCTACCGTGGGCCATGGCAGCGGTGACTTCAGGCCCAAGCACCCTGCGCGAGGGTGTCCTCAGCTTGTGCTTCAGCGACGTCGAAGGCTCGACGCGCCTGACCCAGGAGCCACGGCGACGCGGCCTGGGCCGAGCTGCTTGAAGACGCACCGCGCCCTGCTGCGCCAGGCCTTTGCCGCGCACCACGGACTGGAGGTCGACTCCCAGGGCGCTAACCAGCCAGGACAAGCCTGCACGCCGCCGTGTCGCTCAGACCGCCTCGCGCCAGCGCTGCAGCCGCCGCCCCAGCCGCTCGAAGCCCATGTCGGTGACCAGCGCCAGTGCGCCCAGCAAGAGCGCGCCCTGCAGCACATAGGCGGTATTGAAGCCCGACAGGCCGATGATGATGGGCGAGCCGAGCGAACGCGCGCCCACGGTGGCGGCGATGGCGGCGGTGCCGATGTTGATCATCACCGAGGTGCGCACGCCGGCCAGCAGCACCGGCAGCGCAAGCGGCAGCTCGGCCTGGGTCAGCCGCTGGCGACTGCTCAGCCCCAACCCGGTGGCGGCCTCGAGCACCGGCGCGGGCACCGATTCCAGCCCGGCGAGGGTGCCGCGCAGCACCGGCAGCAGCCCGTACAGCGTGAGCGCGATCAGCGCCGGCAGCACGCCGAAGCCGATCAGCGGTGCGGCAACCGCCAGCACGGCCACCGGCGGCACGGTCTGCCCGACCGCGACCACGCGTTCGAGCAGCGGGCGCAGCTCGGCACCGGCCGGCCGCGTGACGAACCAGCCCGCGGCCACGCCCAGCACGACGGCCACGGAGCTGGACACGGCGACCAACGCGACATGCGCACCGAGCAGCGCCAGGAACGAATCCTGACGGTACATCGGCCGCTGCAGCGATGGGAACGCGGCAGCGAAGACGGGCTCGAGCAGCGGCATGCCGGCGGCCAGTGCGAGCAGGCCGAACACCGCCCAGGGCAAGGGGTCGCGGGCCCACGCCGCCACCGTTGCCAGGCCGTGCTGCCGCAATTCCGCGCTCACTGGACCGCCCGGCGCGCTGGTGTACCTTCGTGCTGAGCACTGCGGAATTCGCCCTCGGGGCGGCCCGGCGGTCTCATGGCAGCGGCCGCAGCAGATCGACGAAGTGGATCGCGCCCAGGTGCCGCGCCTGCGCATCGGCCACCGGCAAGCGCTCGGCGCCGCGCTCCAGAAACAACGCCAGCGCCTCGCGCAGGCT
>DASQFA010000336.1:0-13863 GCA_035633375.1 Rubrivivax sp. | reverse complement strand
GTGCCGGCGCCGCTGGCGAGCAGGGCGACATCGGGGCCATTGCTCGCACCGCTGAAGCCTGCCACCACGCCGGGGTTGCTGGCCAACGACCAGGCATACGCCACCACGCTGCGCCCGCTGCCCGGCAGGCTGGGCGCCGCGCTCAACTGCAAGGTGTCACCGACCCTTGGCGCGCCCGGGTCGAGGCCGATGCGCGCCAGCGTGCCGTTGGACGCCAGCACCGCCGCGGCGGCATCGAGCATGCCCGCACCGCACAGGCCGACACTGCAGTAGCACTGCTGCTGGTCGTTGCCATCGGGTGCGCGGCACATCGGCACCGGCTGGCCGTCGCTGTCGTTGCCGGCACCGCTGGTGGGAAAGGCACGCGCGCTGGTTTGCAGCAGGGCCTTCAGCTCCTGCGGCAGCAACTGCGGCCGCGCCGACAGCATCAGCGCCGCGGTGCCGGCGACGATGGGCGCCGCAAAGCTGGTGCCGACGCTGATGTTGAAGCTGTCGGTCCAGATCGAGCCGCCGGCGTTCGGCCGCTGCGTGCCGCTGTTGCTGCTGCTGAGGATCGGGTACAGGCAGGGCTCGTTCGCGCCGATGTTGATGCAGTTGCCGGCCGGCGCGCTGAGGGCGATGGCCGCGCCCAGGTCGGAAAAGCCGACCTTCGAGCCGACATGGCGCAGCCCCGCCACCGCGATCACGCCGGGGCAGTTGGCCGGCAGTTCCACATTGCGCCCGGCGCTGTTGCCCGCGGCCGCCACCACCACCGCCCCGGTGGCCAGCACGTCTGCAATGACCTGCGGGTAGCCGCTGGGCGCGTCACAGGCACCCCCGCCGCCCAGGCTGAGGTTGAGCACGCGCGCCGGATTCGGGTTGGCGGGCAGGCCCGGCACGTTTAGCCCGGCGGCCCAGCGCATGCCCGCCTGGATGTCGGAATCGAAGCCGCCGCATTTGCCGAGCACGCGCAGCGGCAGGATCTTCACGCCCCAGGCGGTGCCGGCCATGCCCTGGCCATTGTTGGTGGCCGCGCCGATGAGGCCGGCGATCTTCGTGCCGTGCCAGGAGCTGGGGGCGGCGCGGCAGTTGGAGAAGCTGCCGCCGCGCGCGGCGTCCTCGGCCGCGGTGACCCAGTCGCCCGGGTCGCTGGCGTCGGCATCGCGGCCGTCGCCGTCGTTGGCCACGGCCAGGTCGGAGACCATGTCGTAACCCGGCAGCACCTGGCCGGCCAGGTCCAGGTGGTCGGCGAGCACGCCGGTGTCGAGAACGGCCACGACCACGCTGGCGCTTCCGGTGACGCGCTCCCAGGCGGCTTCGGCGTTGACCGACGACTGCAGCTCCCCGGCCGGCGCGCGCAGGTACCACTGGCCCGAGTCCGGGCCGCGCCCCGAAGCCGGGCCGCTCGCATACAGAGGATCGTTGGGCACAAGCAACGCACGGCGGCGCTGGTCGACCACGGCGTACTGCACTTGCGGGTCGGCCGCCAGGCGCCGTGCCAGCGTGCCGGCGTCGATGCCATGCGCCATCACCACCTGGGCGCGCTCGCTGATGGCCGGGCCCGAAACCAGGGTGACCCCGGCCCGCGAGGCCAGCCGTTCGGCGCGGCGCTGCACCATGGCCGCGGCGGCGCCCGCAGACTGCCGCGCCGAGAGCGCATGTTCGCGCAGCATCGGCGCGTCGGCCTTGAGCGTCACGATGACGCGGGCCGCCGCCGGGGCGGTCGTGTCACCCGGGGGCTGCGGCGGGGGCCCGGCCTGGCCAGGTGCCGCCAGCAAGGCCAGCAACGCCACGGCGATGGCCGTCGCTGGCCGGGACAGCAGGCGGCGCATGGCGGGGTGCGGGTTCATTTGCGCGTCAACCCGGGCGCCGACGCCGTGCCCGGGCCGATCACGACCGGGCACGGCCTTGCGGCCTTGCAGACGGCCTCAACGCGCCATCACCTGCACCATCTCCATGACCTTGCAAGAGTAGCCCCATTCGTTGTCGTACCACGACACGACCTTGATGAAGGTCTTGTCCAGCGCGATGCCGGCATCGGCATCGAACACCGAGGTCAGCGACTCGCCGCGGAAATCGGTGGAGACGACCTTGTCGGTGGTGTAGCCGAGCACGCCGCGCATGCTGCCTTCGGAGGCGGTCTTCATGGCGGCACAGATCTGCTCGTAGGTGGCTTCCTTTTCCAGTTCGACCGTCAGGTCGACCACCGACACGTCGGAGGTCGGCACGCGGAAGGCCATGCCCGTGAGCTTCTTGTTCAGCGCGGGAATGACCTTGCCCACGGCCTTGGCCGCGCCGGTGCTGCTCGGGATGATGTTCTCGAGGATGCCGCGGCCGCCGCGCCAGTCCTTGTTGCTCGGGCCGTCCACGGTCTTTTGCGTGGCGGTGGCGGCGTGCACGGTGGTCATCAGGCCGCGCTTGATGCCCCAGTTGTCGTTCAGCACCTTGGCCACCGGGGCCAGGCAGTTGGTGGTGCAACTGGCGTTGGAGATGATGGCCTCACCCTTGTAGCTGGCGTGGTTGACGCCGTACACGAACATCGGCGTTTCGTCCTTGCTGGGCGCCGACATGATGACCTTCTTGGCGCCCGCGGCAATATGCTTCTGGCAGGTGTCCTCGGTGAGGAACAGGCCGGTCGATTCGACGATGATGTCGGCGCCGATCTCGCCCCACTTCAGCTCTGCCGGGTCCTTCACCGCGGTCAGGCGGATCTTGCGGCCGTTGACGATGAGTGTGTGGCCGTCGACCTTGATGTCGCCCTGGAAGCGGCCGTGCACGCTGTCGTACTTCAGCATGTAGGCCAGATACTCCGGCTCAAGCAGGTCATTGATGCCGACGATCTCGATGTCGTTGAAGTGCTTCGCCGCGGCGCGAAACACCATACGACCGATGCGGCCGAAGCCGTTGATGCCAACCTTGATACTCATGGTGTGATCTCCTGTGAAGATTAGGGAAAACCCGGGACAACTCTACCTTAGCTCGCCAACACCTTGCGCACGGTGTCGGCCAGGTTCTGCGCACTGAAACCAAAAAGCTCGAACAAGGCCGGCGCGGGCGCGCTCTCGCCGTAGCGGTCGAGGCCCACCACCGCCGCGCAGCCGTATTTCCACCAGCCGTCGGTGACACCGGCCTCGATCGCGATGCGCGGCAGCTTCGGCGGCAGCACGGCAGCCTTGTAGGCCACGTCCTGCCGATCGAACACGCTGGTGCTGGGCATGCTGACCACCCGCACCGCAATGCCGCTGGCGGCCAGATCGGCCTGTGCATGCAGTGCCAGTTGCAGCTCGCTGCCGGTGGCGATGATCACCGCCCGGGCCTTTTTCTTCAGCCCCACCTCGCTGGGCTCGGAGAGCACGTAGGCGCCCTTCGAGATCTCGTCCAGCGCCGCCTTGGGTGCATAGGGCAGGTTCTGCCGGCTCAGCAGCAGCGCACTGGGGCGCGTGGCGTTGCCGATGGCGCAGGCCCAGGCCACGGCAGTTTCGGCCGTGTCGGCCGGGCGCCAGACATCCAGGTTCGGGATCAGGCGCAGCGAGGCGGCCTGTTCCACGCTCTGGTGCGTGGGGCCGTCTTCGCCCAGGCCGATGCTGTCGTGCGTGAAGACATGGATCACGCGCCGCTTCATCAGCGCGGCCATGCGGATGGCGTTGCGGTTGTAGTCGCTGAAGGTCAGGAAGGTGCCGCCGTAGGGGATGAAGCCACCGTGCAGCGCGACGCCGTTCATGACCGCGGCCATGCCGAACTCGCGCACGCCGTAGTTGATGTGGCGCCCCGGCTTGCCGTCGTCGCCGAGCTTGACCGCGCCGTCGTCGCCGAAGCGCAGCGCCGGCGTCGAACTGGTGTTCGTCAGGTTCGATCCGGTCAGGTCGGCCGAGCCGCCCAGCAGCTCGGGCAGGGCCTTGGTATAGGCCTCGAGCGCGATCTGGCTGGCCTTGCGCGAGGCCGCCGTTTCCGCCTTGGCGTGCGCCGCGACCACCGTATCGACGACGGTCTGGGCAAAATGTTTGGGCAACTCGCCGCGCATGCGCCGCTGCCACTCGTCGGCGAGTTGCGGGAACGCCGCCCGGTAGGCGGCTAGACGCGCGTTCCACTGGCCTTCGGCCGCTTCGCCACGCGCCTTGTGGTCCCACAGCGCATAAACAGACTCGGGAATGACAAAGGGCGCGTGGTTCCAGCCCAGCGCAGCGCGCGTGAGCGCGACCTCGTCCACACCCAGCGCTTCGCCATGCGCCTTGCCGGTGCCAGCGCGGTTGGGCGAACCCTTGCCGATGATGGTCTTGCAGATGATCAGCGTGGGCTGCGTCGTCGACTGGCGTGCCTGCGCCACCGCGCGGTCCACCGCATCCACGTCGTGGCCGTCCAAGGGCCCGATGACGCTCCAGCCATAGGCCTCGAAGCGCTGCGCCACGTTGTCCACATACCAGGGCTTGACGGCGCCATCGATGCTGATGCCGTTGTCGTCGTACAGCGCCACCAGCTTGTTCAGCTTCCAGGCGCCGGCCAGCGCGCAGACCTCGTGGCTGACGCCTTCCATCAGGCAGCCGTCGCCCATGAACACATAGGTATGGTGGTCCACCAGCGCATGGCCCGGGCGGTTGAACTCGGCCGCAAGCAGTTTTTCGGCCAGCGCCATGCCGACTGCGTTGCCCAGTCCCTGGCCGAGCGGGCCGGTGGTGGTTTCCACGCCCGGCGTGACATCCACCTCGGGGTGGCCCGGCGTCTTGCTATGCAACTGACGAAAGTTGCGCAACTCGCTCATGTCCAGCTCAAAGCCGCTGAGGTGCAGCAACGCGTATTGCAGCATCGAGGCGTGACCGTTGGACAGCACGAAGCGGTCGCGATCGGCCCAGTGCGGGTTGTGCGGGTTGAACTTCAGGTGACGATCCCAAAGCGCCACGGCGATGTCGGCCATGCCCATCGGCGCGCCGGGGTGGCCGGAATTGGCCCGTTGCACGGCGTCCATGGCCAACGCCCGGATGGCATTGGCCATCAGCGAAGCGTGGTCATTCGATGTGGAAACCATGGGCAAGGGCCTGGGGTGCAGTCGCAAGAGGCGGCGAAGGCGCGGATTTTATGGCCTGCGCACAGCCTGCCGCTTGTCCTGCGTCAGCAGCGCGGGCCGCAAGCGAGGCCTGCGCCTGCCCGGTCGGTGCCCCGTGGTGCCGTGTGTCGAGCCCCTAAACTCGGCGCGCATGAAAGCCCTGATATTGGCCGCAGGCCGCGGCGAGCGCATGCGCCCACTGACCGACACGCTGCCCAAACCGCTGCTGCCCGTGCGTGGCAAGCCGTTGATCGAATGGCACCTCGAGGCGCTGGCGCGGGCCGGCGTGCGCGAGGTGGTGATCAATACCGCCTGGCTGGAGGAGCAGTTTCCGGCCGCCCTGGGCGACGGCGCGCGCTGGGGCTTGTCGATTCGCTACTCCACCGAAGGCCGGGACCATGGCGGTGCGCTGGAAACCGCGGGCGGCATGCGCAAGGCGCTGCCTTGGCTGGGCGAGGTGTTCTGGCTGGTGTCCGGCGACATCTTCGTGCCAGGGTTCGAATTCACTGCTGCCACCGCGGAACACTTCGCGGGCAGCAACCTGCTGGCCCATTTGTGGCTGGTGCCCAACCCCGACTTCCATGTGAAGGGCGATTTCGGCATCGCCGCCGACGGTTACGGCCTGGCCGACGCAAGCGGACCCGATGGCCGTCGCTGGACCTACGCCAACCTTGCGCTGTGCCGGGCCGAGCTTTGCGCGCCCCTGGCATTGGGCACGCGCGCCGCGCTCGGCCCGCTGCTCTATGCCGGCATGCGCGAGCGCCGCATCACTGTCCAGCCCTACGCTGGCGAGTGGCACAACCTGGGTACGCCGCAGCAGTGGCGCGCCCTGCAGCCGAGCTGACACCACGGCGAACTCCATCCGAGAGCCTGCACACGGCGCGCAGCAGCTTTAGGGCGCGTCCGCTTTGTGCCTCGGCCGACGGCTCGCTGTGTGCAAAGCCGGTGTGGCGGTGGCCGGCTGCGCAGCAGCTTTTCGGCCAACGCTGCGCTCGGGCCAGTGCTGAACTTCGGCTTTCATCGGCGCTGCCCATCGCTGTCCATACAATCGCGAGCATGCCGCGCGAGCACGAATTCATCCTCACACTGTCTTGCCGCGACACCACCGGCATCGTCTATGCCGTGTCCGGCCTGCTCTACCAGGGCGGCTGCAACATCATCGATTCGCAGCAGTTCGGCGACCTGCTGGGCGAGGATGCCTCCGGCTTGTTCTTCATGCGCGTGCATTTCGAAGCACCCCCGCACCTGGCCCAGGCGGCCGCGTTGCAAACGCTCTTTGCGCATACCCAGCATCAGTTCGGCATGGACCTGCACTTGTACCGCGTGGCCCTGCGCCCACGGCTGTTGCTGATGGTCAGCCAGCACGGGCATTGCCTGAACGACCTGCTGTTCCGCTGGCGCAGTGGCCAGCTGGCGGTGGACATCGCAGGCATCGTCTCGAACCATCCCGACTTCGGCGCGCTGGCGCAAAGCTACGGCTTGCCGTTTCACCACCTGCCGTTGGCGAAGGGCAGCGACGCCGCGGCCAAGCGCGCACAGGAACGCGCCGTCGAGACGATCATCGACGCCGAGCGCATCGATCTGGTGGTGCTGGCGCGCTACATGCAGATCCTGAGTGCCGAGTTCTGCGCGTCCCTGAAAGGCCGTGCCATCAACATCCACCACAGTTTCCTGCCCAGTTTCAAGGGCGCGCGGCCCTACTTTCAGGCGCATGCGCGCGGCGTCAAGCTGATCGGCGCCACCGCGCACTACGTCACGCCTGCGCTCGACGAGGGCCCGATCATCGAGCAGGACGTGCAGCGCGTGGACCACGCCATGTCGGCCGAGGACTTCACTGCCGTGGGCCGCGACATCGAAAGCGCGGTGCTGGCGCGCGCGGTGCGCTGGCATGTCGAGCACCGCGTGCTGATGAACGGCCACAAGAGCGTGATCTTCCGCTGAGCCATGCCCGCAGGCAAAGCCCAGACCGCCGCCTTGCTGGCCACGCCCGACGATGTCGAGGCGCAGTTCTACGAGGCCCTGCAGCAGGCCGACCTGAGCAAGCTCATGGCGGTGTGGTCCGACGACGACGAGATCGCCTGCGTGCACCCCGGCGGGCCGCGGCTCGTAGGCCACGCCGCCATCCGCGCCAGCTTCGAAGCCATCTTCGCCAACGGCGCCATCGCGCTGCAGCCACAAGGCGTGCGCCGCCTGCAGGCCCTGGGCTGCGCGGTGCACCACCTGGTCGAGCGCCTCACGCTGGTCGACGCGCAGGGCGAACGCCGTGCCTGGGTGCTGGCCACCAACGTGTACATGAAGACGGCGCAGGGCTGGCGTCTGGTGGCGCACCATGCCAGCCCGGGCGAAGAGCCGGCCGAGCCGATGCCGGGCGATGCCCCGGCCACCTTGCACTGACATCCGGCCAGCAGCGCGACGGCCTGGCCGATGCAGGATTTTCGAGCACCACGCTGGCTGCCGGGCGGCAACCTGCAGACCATCTGGCCGGCACTGTTCAGCGCGCCGGCAGCGCAACCGCCCGTCGCCTACCGGCGCGAGCGCTGGAGCGCGCCCGACGGCGACTTCGTCGACGTCGACTTTGCCGATGCAGCCCGGGCCGACGCACCCCAGCTGGTCATGTTCCATGGCCTGGAGAGCTCTTCGCAAAGCCACTATGCGCGGGCCTTTGCCCATCGTGCTGCCAGCCTGGGCTGGAGCTATGCGGTGCCGCATTTCCGCGGCTGTTCGGGCGAGTTGAATCTGGCGCCGCGCGCCTATCACTCCGGCGACTTCGAGGAAGTCGGCTGGATCCTCGAACGGCTGCGCGCACGCCAAAGCGCGCCGCTGTATGTCGCAGGCATCTCGCTGGGCGGCAACGCGCTGCTGCGCTGGGCCGAGGAGGCCGGCGACTCGGCCGCGGCCACGGCGCGCGCGCTGGCTGCGGTGTCCGCGCCCATCGACCTGGCTGCCGGCGGGCACGCCATCGGCCGCGGCTTCAACCGGCAGGTCTATACGCGCATGTTCCTGCGCTCCATGAAGCCCAAGGCTCTGGCCAAGTGGCAGCAGCATCCGGGGCTGTTCGACCGCGAGCGGCTGCGCCTGGCGCGAACGCTGCATGAGTTCGACAACGTCTTCACCGCGCCGCTGCACGGCTTTCGTGACACCGAGGACTACTGGGCCAGGGCCTCGGCCAAGCCGCACCTGCGCCGCATCCGCATCCCGACGCTGGTGCTGAACGCGCGCAACGACCCTTTCGTGCCTGGGCATAGCCTGCCGGGCCCGCACGAGGTGGGGCGCTTCGTCACGCTGTGGCAGCCGGCGCAGGGGGGTCACGTGGGTTTTCCGCAAGGGCGCTTTCCAGGACACGTGGCCACGTTGCCGGAAGCCGTGACCGACTGGTTGCGCGCGCAGGCGGGCGCCATCTGAAAGTCCGCCCTACCGGCTAAGGTTCGGCCCATGGACGAGATCGTCAAGGCAGCGCTGCTGAAATGGCCCAGCGTGCCGCACTGTTATGGCTGGCTGGCGCTGGATTCGCGTGGCGACTGGTACCTGCGCGACGAACAGGCTCAGGCGGCCGGGCCGTTCCCGCAAGTCAAGGGCAGCCGCATCGAACACACCGGCCTGCGCGAGTTCATCCAGCGCAACTACGAAGCCGACGAGCGCGGCTGCTGGTACTTCCAGAACGGGCCGCAGCGTGTGTTCGTCGAGCTCGAGGCCGCGCCCTGGATCTTCCGCGTCGATGCCGGCACGGCGGCGGGCGTGACCACAAGCGGGGGCTGGCGCGTCAGCGCGCAGGACGGGCGCCACGCCGTGTATCGCGAGGCTTGGCTGGACGAGCGGGGGCGGCTGTTTCTCGACTGCGACATCGGCTTCGGCCTGGTGCACAGCCTGGACACCGGCATTGCCGCATCGGCGCTGGACAGCGGCGACTGGCGCGCCGGCGAGATGCCCTTCGAGCGCATGCCGGCGCACTTCGGCTATGTGCTGCGGCCGCAGCCCAAGGGCGTCGACAAGGGTGCGTGAGCGGCGCTTTCCGTTTACGAGCGGCGCATCCCTTTCAGATACGCAGCCGCGCGGGGCGTGGATGCCGCCCGAGCGCGCACCCCTTGGGAGCGGCCAGAAAAATGCCGCCCGCAGGCGGCCTTTGCCGACATCGTGGCGCGCTACTTCGATGCGCTGTTTCGATGCGCTACTTCGGTGCGCTGGCGGCGCCGTCAGCGGCCGATGCAGCCGACGCGGCCGCAGCCGGCGCCTTGGGTTCTTCGAGCTTGCCACCGGCCTTGTTGGCCAGGAAGACCACCGCGCGGCCGACCTCGAAGTCGGAGAACTCACCCCCGCCCTGTGCCGCCATGGCGCCCTTGCCCTTCAGCGCCGAGGTCAGCAGCGCCTCGTAACCGGTCTTGATGCGCGGGCCCCAGGCGACTTCGTCGCCGGTCTTCGGCGCGCCGGCCAGGCCGGCGGCATGGCAGGCGGTGCACTGCGCGGTGTAGACCTGTTCGCCGGTGCGCAGCACGGCGGCGGCCGAGGCGTCCTTGAGCATCACCTGGCCCACCGGCTGGATGCGCAGCGCCACGGCCTGCGCGCTCATGCCTTCACTGCCGGCCCCGGACTTGTTGCCCGCGGCAACAAAGTTCACCAGCAGGACGATGATGGCGATGGGCACCAGGAACGACGCGATCACCGTCCAGATGAGCTGCTTGGGTGTCTTGATCGGGCCCTCGTGCGGGGCATCGTGGTCCTGGGAGTCGCTCATGAAATCCTCGGTGACGGCGGCGCTGGCCGCGATTCGCGCCGACGCGTTGCCCGGCGCGTGC
The DNA here is from genome assembly GCA_035633375.1 of Rubrivivax sp. Classification (GTDB taxonomy): domain Bacteria; phylum Pseudomonadota; class Gammaproteobacteria; order Burkholderiales; family Burkholderiaceae_C; genus Rubrivivax. The sequence goes on along the minus strand of DASQFA010000336.1, from coordinate 4,056 downwards.
GTCGGGCGGGTCGGCGAAGCCCAAAAATTATAGCGGCGCGTGCCACCCGCACCCGCACCCGCACCCGCAGCCGCACCCGCACCTGCACCTGCACCCGCACCTGCACCCGCACCTGCACCCGCACTTGCGCCCGGCGTGGCTTGCCACGTCGCTGCAGACCCCCGCTGATAGAATTCGTCGCCTCCAGCACCGCGGCTGTAGCTCAGTGGATAGAGTATTGGCCTCCGAAGCCAAGGGTCGTGGGTTCGATCCCCGCCAGCCGCGCCAGGCCTCCAATCAGCACCCACGCGCAACGCCGCGCGCCACTCGGCCCAGGTGCGCGCGCCAATTTCGCCGACCACGTCACCATCGCGAAGCAACGTACCCGCGAGTTGCGCAAGGGCGGGTTGTGCAAGTGCGAGGCCCAGGTCAGTGCTGGGCCGACGGCCGCGCGCCCTATGAGGTGCTGCAGACGCCGCCGAACGGGAAACGCCAGGCCATGCCCAGGTACATCGCCGCACCGCTGAGCAAGGCTGCGGCCGCCAGCGTCAGCGCCGCGTCGAAACCACGCCCGGGCGTGCCGCTATGCGCCAGCAACAGCGCCACCAGGGGCGGACCGAGGATCTGGCCGATGCCGTACAGCGCGGTGAGCAAGCCTATGGCACTGGCCACGCCGTGCGGGCGCAGCCGCCGTACTTCACGCATCGCGAAGAAGGTGATCGCGGTGAACGGCAAGCCGAGCAGCAGGCTGCCGATGGCAAAGCCGGCCAGGGTCGGGCTCCACAGACCAAGCCCGATGCCCAGCGCCTGCAGTGCATAACACGCCGCCAGCAACAGACGCAGGTCGCCGTGCAGTGGCAGCCGCGTGGCGAGCAGCGCTCCGGCGATCACGCCCGAGCCGAAGATCGGCCAGAACATGTCGAGCCAGGCCGACCCCGGCAGCGCCTGGCGGGCGATCACCGGCAGGAAGGTCGCACTGACGATGTATCCGAAACCGGCCAGGCCGTAGGCCAGCGCCAGACAGGCGAACTCGCCGCGCCGGCGCGCGTGGCTCGCAGCGCCTGCACCCGGCGCGGCCGCCGCCGGCCCAGCGGGCTGCACAGGCGCTCCCCGCGCGAAGATCGGCCACACCGCTGCGGTGAGCAACGCGGCCAGCACGCCGAACCACAGCCACCCCGAAGCGGCGCGCCAGTGCCACGACACCATGCCCGTGGCGAACACACCGCTGACGACGATGCCTACCCCCGGGCCGGTGAACATCACGCCGCCCAGCGGTGTGGCGCCGTGCTGCGCCAGTTGCGCCAGGCACCAGCCCGAGCTGAACACGAACACCACGGCGCTGGCCACGCCGGCCGCGAAGCGCAGGCCGGGCCACAACGCGGCGGCCGGCAGCGCCATGCCTAGCGTCAGCAGCACCGTCGCCGCCAAGCCGGCGCGCACCAGCAGCGGCGCACTCACGGCGGGCAAGCGCGGCAGCCGGGCCCAGAGCCAGGGTTGAAAGGTGCACAGCAACGCGCCGACCAGATAGCCGAGGTAGTTGGCGCTGGCCAACCAGCTGGCGGCCGGCAGGTCGATCACGCCGTCGTCGAGCATCATCGGCAGCAGCGGCGTGAAGGCGAAGCGGCCGATGCCCATGGCCACTGCCAGGCTCAGCGCGCCGGCAAGCGCCACCGCAGCCGCGCTGGCCCGGCTGGCTGCAGGTGTGCGCAGCACGGTGTCCATGCCGGGATTGGAGCGTGTCGCACGCCCGTGCACAAGTGAATGATTCGAAACCATCGTTACGCGAACGGGACTCCTGGGCCTGGACGCGCCAAACGTCTTCTGCGGCCTGGTGCGCGAAGGCGGGGTGGTGCATGCCGCGGCCGAGCTGCACCGCGCGCCGTCGAGCGTGGCCGCGCGCGTCGTCGATGCGCCGCGTGAGGTCGATAATGCAAGGGCCGAAGCGCCGGGCCGAGCGTTGCCGCGCGGCCCGTAACCTGAAGGATCTGCCATGACCGCGTTGAATTTCCATCGCCTGCGCCGCGCCGCGCTGATCCTTGGCGCACTGCTGCTCGGCGCCTGCGCCGCGCCCACCGTGCTGAACACCCAGTGGTCGAACCCACAGTTCGCGGGCAAGCCGCCGATGCGCTCGATCCTGGTGATGGGCATCACCAACGACCCGAACAACCGGCGCAACTTCGAGGACCAGATGGTGGCGCAACTGGCCACGCGCGGCGTGAAGGCCGTGCCGTCCTACCGCTTCGCGCCCGAATCCGGCGCGGTCGAGCAGGTCAAGCTCGAGCAGGCCGTGAAGCAGGCCGGCGTGGCCGGCGTGCTGCTGTCGCGCGTGGTCAACGTCTCGCAGGAGGTGAAGGTCAGCCCCGGCATGTACATGGGCCCGCCAATGGGTTATGGCTGGGGCGGCTTCTATGGCTACTACGGCGGCATGTGGGCCAGCAGCTACTACATGCCCCCGACCGTCTTCACCGAGCAGCACGTGGCGGCGGACACGCGGTTGTTCGAAGCCAAGGACTTCACGCTGGTGTGGTCGGCAGCCACCACCACCACGCCCAGCGGCGGCAGCGTGGCTGCGCTGTTCGAGCAGTTCAGCAAGTTGATCGTCGACTCGATGGCCAAGGACGGCATCGTCTAGGCCCCGGTCTCGAGGCGGAGTCCGGGTGCAGCGTCTGAACAGGCTCTGAGCCATGGTGGCGTGGGAGCCACTGTGGCGCAACGCACCGGGCCTGCTGCTCGTTGTCCTGGCCGCCCTGTCCGGCTGCAGCAGCACACCGCCTGCGCCGGTATCGGCGTCCCCGTCCGGCGGGCCCTTCGATGCGCAACGCGACGGCGCGCCGAAGGATCCGCCGCCCGACCTGATCGATCGGCCCGACCCCGAGCCGCGCATCGAGCCGATCCGCAGCGGCGGCCCGAACAAGCCCTATGAAGTGCTGGGCCAGCGCTACACGCCGCTGGCCGCCGATGCGCCGGTGCTCGAGACCGGCCTGGCCTCCTGGTACGGCCGCAAGTTCCACGGCCGGCCCACCGCCAGCGGCGAGGTCTACGACATGTATGCGACCAGCGCGGCGCACCGCACGATGCCGATCCCGAGTTTTGCCCGCGTGCGCAACCCCGCCAATGGCCGCGAGATCGTGGTGCGCATCAACGACCGCGGCCCGTTCCACGCGGATCGCATCATCGACTTGAGCTACACCGCCGCGCTCAAGCTGGGCGTGCTGCGCGGTGTCGCGCCGGTGGAAGTGATGCGCCTGACACACGAGGACATCCGCACCGGGCGCTGGCGCGGCGAGACGGCACGGGTGATGGCAGCGGTGCCTGCCCCGGCGCCCGTACCCGTACTCGCACCCGTACTCGTACCCGTACCCGTACCTGCACCTGCACCTGCACCTGCGCCTGCGCCTGCTTCTGCCGCTGCCGCTCCACCTGCCGCGGCGCCGGCTTTGGCTGCCGCACCGGCAGCAGCAGCAAGCGCCGGCCCGATCGAACAGGCGCCGGCCAGCGGCGCTGTGCAACCCGAAGCGCGCGCGCTGGCGTTGCTGCCCACACCCGAGCTTCAAGAAGCCGCGCGGGTGCAGGATCAGCCCCGCCCCGTAGCCGCCGTGGCCGCCGTGGCCGCCGTGGCCCCAACCGGGCCCGCGCAGGCGTTGGCCGACACCGGCTTCTGGGTCCAGATCGGCGCCTTTCGCCAACGCCAGAGCGCCTTCGATCTGCGCCAGCAGCTGATGCGCGAGCTGGCCTGGCTCGAGCCGTGGCTGACGATCTTCGACGACAGCGCGTGGTTCAAGCTGCAGGCCGGGCCCTTCGCCTCGCGCGCCGAGGCACAAGGCGCTGTCGAACGCCTGCGCAGCGCCTCCGCCGTGCAGCCGATGATCCTGCAGCGCCGCTGAGCGCGCGCACGGGACCCGGCCCGCACTGGGCCTGGGCCTGGGCCTGGGCCGTGTGCCGCGGGCCGGCTTGGCCGATGGGCGCACGTGCCCGGCCGTGCGCCGGGCCGGCTTGTGCGGGGCACCGGCGCAACAGTCTGCCAATCTAGGGCTGCCCAGCGGCGGCGTTAGCGCCTACAGTGGCCGCTGCGAGCCG
>DASQFA010000335.1:0-20235 GCA_035633375.1 Rubrivivax sp. | reverse complement strand
CACCAGCGCGCTTCGGTTCTTGCGCCAGCGGTGTTGCCTTCGCCGTGACATGAGCGGCTCGGCCTGCGGGTTGTAAATCTGTCGAGGCTGCAGGCTTCACTTCATGTTGCGGCCCGCGTGCTTGCTCCCCGCTGCGCGGCTTGCGCCGCCTCACGGGCTTTTGACGCCCCGCTCGGGCATGGAAGTCTCCCTCCACTGCCTGGGGCCTGCTACCCGGCGCACCGACGCCTACCGGGACGGGACTCTCACCCGTTGGACATGCGCAGCATGCAGCAGCACTACCTCGCCCCTGCGGGTTCAGTCGAGCCTTTGCTTCGTGACGCACCATGGCGCGAGTGTAGGTCAGGCCCGGCGCCGGAAATGCGCAGGACGCAGGCCACTGGCCAGCAGCACCACGAAGTAGAGCAGCGCGGCCCCGGCCAGCACCGCCGCCATCCAGCCGGCGCGCTGCGCCCACTGCGTTTGCAGGCCGATCCAGTCGATGCCGTGGCCAGCCCAGGCGAGCAGCCCGCCCAGCGCCGCGCAGGCCAGCGTCACCCGGGCCATGAAGATGCCCCAGCCGGGCATCGGCTGGTACACCCCGGCGCGGCGAAGGCCCCACAGCAGCCAGCTGGCGTTGACCAGCGCGCCCAGTCCGATCGACAACGCCAGCCCGGCATGCCCGAGCCAGGGCACGAACAACATGTTCATGGCCTGCGTTGCCGCCAGCACCACGATGGCGATGCGCACCGGCGTGCGCGTGTCCTGGCGCGCATAGAAGCCCGGCGCCAGCACCTTCACGCCCACCAGGCCCATCAGCCCGACGCCGTAACCCATCAGCGCGCGCGTGGTCTGCTCCACGTCGTGCGGCTGGAACTGCCCATAGTGGAAGACCACCGCCACCAGCGCGCGCGGAAAGACGATCAGCGCCACGGCGCAGGGCAAGGCCAGCAGCACCACCATGCGCAAGCCCCAGTCGAGCATGTCGGAATAACGCTCACCGTCCTGGCGGGCCTGCGCCGCCGACAACTGCGGCAACAGCACGACGCCCAATGCCACGCCCAGCAGCCCTGTCGGAAACTCCATCAGACGGTCGGCAAAGGTCAGCCACGACACTGCGCCCACGCCCACGTGCGAAGCGATCTGGGTGTTGATGAGCAGCGAGATCTGCGCCACCGACACGCCCAGCAGCGCCGGCGCCATGCGGCGCAGGACGAGCCCCACGCCAGGGTGCTGCCAGGCAGCACGGATCGACGCAAAGCCAAAGGCAAGACGCGGCATGCAGCCGATGGCACGCAGCGCCGGTATCTGCACCGCGGCTTGCAGCGCGCCGCCCAGCATCACGCCAGCGGCCAGCGCCAGCACAGGATTCAGCCCCCACTCCTTGAACAAGGGCGCGCCCCACCAGGCAGCGGCGATGACCGCCAGGTTGAGCAGCACCGGCGTCAGCGCCGGCACGGCAAAGCGCCTCCAGGTGTTGAGGATGCCGGCCGACAGCGCCACCATCGACATGAAGCCGATATAAGGAAACATCCAGCGCGTCATCGTCGCGGCCAGGTCGAACTCGGCCAGCCCGGAGCCGATCATCCACACCAGCAGCGGGGCACCGACCATGCCGATGACGCAGGTGACAAGCAAGGCCCAGGCCAGCACGCTGGCCACCGCGTCGATCAGGCGGTGCGTGACCTCGTCGCCGTCACGCTCGCGCACGTCGGCCAGGATCGGCACGAAGGCCTGCGAGAAGGCGCCCTCGGCAAACAGCCGGCGCAACAGGTTGGGGATGCGAAAGGCGACGTTGAAAGCGTCGGTGGCCGCACTGGCGCCAAAAGCGGCAGCGATCAGCTGCTCACGCGCCAGGCCGGTGACGCGCGAGACCAGCGTGAGGATGGAGACGGTGGAGGCAGCCTTGAGCAGGTTCATCGCTGGTAAACAGCAAAGCGCGTCGGTGCTGCTGCGGTGCAACGCATTATAGGCAGCCGTACCAGCCCCAGCGGCCAGCCCCCAGCCACAGTGCTATACTTTTCGGCTTTGCATCTTACGTTTGAGCGGAAGCATGGCCACATCGACCAAAGCCAAGAAGAAGACCGTACGCCTGGCATCGGGGCGCAAGCGCGCGCGCCAGGACGTGAAGCTGAACGCCGCGAACACGGCGCTGCGCTCGAAATTCCGTACCGCCATCAAGAACGTACAGAAGGCCGTGATCACCGGCGACAAGGCCAAGGCGACGGACCTGTTCAAGTCGGCGCAAAGCGTCATCGACTCGATCGCCGACAAGAGGCTGTTCCACAAGAACAAGGCAGCCCGACACAAGAGCCGCCTGTCGGCCAAGCTGAAGGCGTTGCCGGCCTGATCTGCGAAGCCCGCTTCGCACCCGTCAAGAGCCTGCATCGCAGGCTCTTTTTCATTGCGGGGTGAAATGTCCGCATGCCCGCCACGCTCCTAGAATCGGCGCTCGCCTGCCGACGCGCACCGATCTGCAGCCGACAAGCTGCACTGAGCCAGAGGATTGCCCATGAATGCCCCCGAAAAAGCCGTGCGGTCGCCGATGCCGCATGTGATGAACACCTACGGCCGGCTGCCGATCGCACTGTCGCACGGCCGCGGCTGCTGGGTCTGGGACACCGCCGGCCGCAAGTACCTGGACGGCCTGGGCGGCATCGCCGTGAACACGCTCGGCCATGCCCACCCGAAGCTGGTGCCCGCGCTGCAGCAGCAGATCGGCAAGCTGATCCACAGCTCCAATTACTATGAAGTGCCGCTGCAGGAAGAACTGGCCGCGAAGCTGTGCGAGCTGTCCGGGCTGGACGCGGTGTTCTTTTGCAGCACCGGCCTGGAAGCCAACGAGGGCGCTCTGAAGATCGCGCGCAAGTTCGGCCACGACCGGGGCATCGAGCGGCCCGAGATCATCGTCTACGAAGGCGCCTTCCATGGCCGCTCGATCGCCACGCTGTCGGCCACCGCCAACCCGAAGATCCAGGCCGGGTTCGGCCCGCTGGTCGAAGGTTTCGTGCGCGTGCCGCTGAACGACCTGGCTGCCGTGCAGCGCGTGGTGCGCGACAACCCGAATGTGGTGGCGGTGTTCCTGGAGACGATCCAGGGCGAAGGCGGCATCCACCCGGCGCGCTGGGACTACCTGCAGGGGCTGCGGCGGTTGTGCGATGAACACAATCTGCTGCTCATGCTGGACGAGGTGCAGTGCGGCATCGGCCGCACCGGCAAGTGGTTCGCGCACCAGTGGGCCGGCATCCAGCCCGACGTCATGCCGCTGGCCAAGGGCCTGGGCTCGGGTGTGCCGATCGGCGCCATCGTGGCCGGTCCGAAGGCCAAGAATGTGCTGCAGCCCGGCAACCACGGCACGACCTTCGGCGGCAACCCGCTGGCCATGCGCGCCGGCGTCGAGACGCTGCGCATCATGATCGAGGACGGCGTGATGGACAACGCCGCACAGGTCGGCGCGTTGCTTAAGGCCGGCCTGCAGCGCGAACTGCAGGGCGTGGCCGGTGTGGTCGAGGTGCGCGGCCAGGGCCTGATGCTCGGCATCGAGCTCGACCGGCCCTGCGGCGTGCTGCTCGGCCGCGCGGCCGAAGCCGGCCTGATGCTCAGCGTCACCGCCGACAAAGTGATCCGGCTGGTGCCGCCGCTGATCCTGTCGGCCGACGAGGCGGCGCAGATCGTCGCCATCCTGTGCCCGCTGGTCCGCGCCTTCCTCGAAGAGCCGAAATGAAGACCGCACACCTGGGTTTGCGGGCTGCCCCGCGTGGCGGCGCTCGGCGGCTTCGGGCGGCCGGGTGCCACTGAGATGAAACCGGGACACTCGCTTATGAAGCACTACCTGCAGTTCAAGGACCTGCGTGCCGAGGAGTATGCCTACCTGTTCGCGCGCGCGCGCATCATCAAGACGCGCTTCAAGAACTACGAGCGCTACCAGCCACTGGTCGACCGCACGCTGGCCATGATCTTCGAGAAGGCGAGCACGCGCACGCGCGTCAGCTTCGAGGCCGGCATGTACCAGATGGGCGGCTCTGTCGTGCACCTGACCACCGGCGACAGCCACCTCGGCCGCGCCGAACCGGTGGAAGACACTGCGCGCGTCATCAGCCGAATGTGCGACATCGTCATGATCCGCACCTACGAGCAGGCCAAGATCGCCGCCTTCGCCGCGCATTCGCGCGTGCCGGTGATCAACGGGCTGACGAACGAATACCACCCCTGCCAGATCCTGGCCGACCTCTTCACCTACATCGAACATCGCGGGCCGCGCGGCGGGGAAGGCGACGCACTCGATTGCCTCAAGGGCAAGGTGGTGGCCTGGGTCGGCGACGGCAACAACATGGCGAATACCTGGCTGCAGGCGGCCGAGATCCTGGGCTTCACGGTGCATGTCAGCACGCCCGGCGGCTATGAGATCGACCCCGCGGTGGCCGGCATCTCGCGGCGCGACTGCTACAAGGTCTTCAAGGACCCGATGGATGCCTGCCGCGGCGCCGACCTGGTGACCACCGACGTGTGGACCAGCATGGGCTACGAGGCCGAGAACCAGGCGCGGCAAGCGGCCTTCACCGCCTGGCGTGTGGATACGGAAATGATGGCCGCGGCCAAGCCCGAGGCGCTGTTCATGCATTGCCTGCCGGCGCACCGGGGCGAGGAAGTCACGGCCGAGGTCATCGACGGCCCCCAATCCGTCGTCTGGGACGAAGCGGAAAACAGGCTGCACGTGCAGAAGGGGCTGATGGAGTACCTTCTGCTCGGCCGCATTGGCTGACAACGATTGCCTTGCGGCACAGGCTCGTGTCGCACAGCGACGCAAGACCGTGCCAACACCGTGCCGCGCACTCTCCGGAAGGGGCCGCGCGCACGGGCTCGCATCCTTTGGAGACCCCGATGCAAAGCCTGACCGAAGCGCAAGCCCTCGACGCCGCCGATGTGCTGGCGCCGCTGCGCGAGCAGTTCCAGATCCCTCCCGGCCTGATCTACCTGGACGGCAACTCGCTGGGCGTGCTGCCCAAGACGGCGGCCGCACGCGTGCAACAGGTGGTGCAGCAGGAATGGGGGGTGGGGCTGATCGGCAGCTGGAACAGCGCCGGCTGGATGGAGCTGGCGCCACGCATCGGCGACAAGATAGCCCGTCTCGTCGGTGCCGGTGCGGGCGAGCTGGTGTGCGCCGATTCCACCTCGGTGAACCTGTTCAAGGTGCTGAGTGCGGCACTGACCATCGCGCGCAGCGACTCACCGGCGCGCAAGCGCATCGTCTCCGAACGCAGCAACTTCCCGACCGACCTGTATATCGCCGAAGCGCTGGCGCAGGAGCGCGGCCTGGAGCTGGTGCTGGCCAATACGCCTGAAGACCTGCCCGGGCTGCTCGACGAGCGCTGCGCCGTGCTCATGCTCACGCATGTCAACTTCAGCACCGGCCGCATGCACGACATGGCAGCGCTGACGCGCGCCGCGCATGCCGCCGGCGCGCTGGCGCTGTGGGACCTGGCCCATTCGGCGGGCGCGGTAGCGGTGGACCTGCGCGGCAGCGACGCCGACTTTGCGGTCGGCTGCGGCTACAAGTACCTGAACGGCGGGCCCGGCGCGCCGGCCTTCGTCTGGGCCGCGCCACGCCATGCCGAGCGTTTCTGGCAGCCTCTGGCGGGCTGGATCGGCCATGCCGCGCCCTTCGAGTTCAGCCCTGGCTACCGCCCTGCGCCCGGCATCCGCCGCTACCTGTGCGGCACGCCGCCGGTGCTGTCGCTGGCGGCGCTGGAATGCGGCGTGGACACGGTGCTCGCGGCCGAGCCTTTTGGCGGCATGGGCGCGCTGCGGCGCAAGTCGCTGGCCCTGACGCAGGCCTTCGCCGCGCGCGTCGAGGCGCGCTGTGCCGGCCACGGCCTGGCGCTGGTCTCGCCGCGCGACAGTGCATCTCGCGGCAGCCAGGTGTGTTTCTCGCACCTGAGGATCGGCTACGCGGTGATACAGGCGCTGATCGCGCGCGGCGTGGTCGGTGATTTCCGCGCCCCCGACATCCTGCGCTTTGGCTTCACGCCGCTGTACACCCGCTTTGTCGATGTCTGGCACGCGGTCGAGCACCTGCACCAGGTGCTGGAGGGTGCCGAGTGGCGCGAGGCGCGCTTCAACCAGCGTGCGGCGGTGACTTGAAATGAGCGCGCCGCGCAAGCGCAAAGGCGAATCGCTCGCGGCGCAGCACGCGGGCTGCCCGGTAAGCAAGCCCTCCAGGCCCGAACACATCGTGCGCGAGGAAGGTGCCAAGCTCGATTTCGCCCAGGACATGAGCTACGGCGACTACCTGCACCTGGATGAGGTGCTCAACGCCCAGCATCCGCGCTCGCCCGACCACAACGAGATGCTGTTCATCGTGCAGCACCAGACCAGCGAATTGTGGATGAAGCTGATGCTGCACGAGCTGCGTGCCGCCATGGCCCATGTGTCGCGCGACGAACTCGGCAGCGCCTTCAAGATGCTGGCGCGCGTGAGCAAGATCATGGAACAGCTGGTGCATGCCTGGGACGTGCTGGCGACGATGACGCCGCCCGAGTACAGCGCCATCCGCCCCTACCTTGCCAGCAGCAGCGGCTTCCAGAGCTGGCAATACCGCTGCATCGAGTTCAGCCTGGGCAACAAGAACAAGGCCATGCTCGAGCCGCATGCACACCGCCCGGACCTGCTGGCGCAGGTGCGCGCGGCCTATGTGGCGCCATCGCTCTACGACCAGTCACTGCGCCTGCTGGCACGCCGCGGCCTGGCCGTGCCGCCCAGCCATGTTGAGCGCGACTGGACCTTGCCCTATGCCGCGAATGCCGAAGTCGAGGCCGCCTGGCTGCAGGTCTACCGCAACCCGGCACCGCATTGGGATCTGTACCAGCTGGGCGAGGAACTCACCGACCTGGAAGACGCATTCCGGCTGTGGCGCTTTCGCCATGTGACCACGGTCGAGCGTGTCATCGGCTTCAAGCGCGGCACCGGCGGCACCGGCGGCGTGAGCTACCTGCGCAAGATGCTCGACGTCGTGCTGTTCCCGGAGATCTGGTCGCTGCGCACCGAGTTGTAGTGCGCCGCCGCGCCGGCCTGAAACTCGTCTGCGTTCGGCTTCACGGCTTTCTTGGGCGACTTGCAATGAGCTGCCCTTCGTGGCCGCGCTCATCGCGCCCATTCGCTTCAACACTTTGCACACGCTGGCCGTCAATGGGGCGGCCAACGCAGCAACAAGCATTCATCTGAACGGAGTTGGCCACCCCAATGCCGGCCAGCGAGCGCCACCGGCAGAGATTGCTGCTGTTGAACTCGAACGTGCGCCATGCGCCGCCGACAGTCCACCGGCCGGGCAGGCATCCTGGTCTTCGAACAAGAATCCGCATCAGCCGGCGGCGTTCAGCGCACGCTCGAAGGTGGCGACCGTGCGGTCCACGTGTTTCAGCTTGTCCAGACCGAACAGGCCGATTCGGAAGGTCTTGAAGTCGGCCGGTTCGTCGCAGGCCAATGGCACGCCGGGGGCGATCTGCAGGCCCTGCGCGGCAAAGGCGCGGCCGTTATGCCAATCGGGCTTTTCGGTGTAGCTCACCACCACGCCAGGCGCCTGGAAACCCGGCGCCGCCACGCTGGCGATGCCCCTGGCCACCAGCAAGGCACGCACCCGGTCACCGATTGCCTGCTGCGCCGCGCGCGCGTTCTCGAAACCGAAGGCCGCTGTTTCCTGCATCACGTCGCGCAGTTGCGCCAGGCCGTCGGTGGGCAGCGTGGCGTGGTAGCCCATGCCGCCCTTTTCGTGCATTTCCATGATCGACAGCCACTTCTTCAGGTCCATCGAGAAGCTGCTGCTGGTCGTGGCGTCGAGCGCCAAGCGCGCGTGTTCGCCCAGCATCACCAGGCCTGCGCAGGGCGTGCTGCTCCACCCCTTCTGCGGCGCGCTGACGAGCACGTCCACGCCGCTGGCGGCCATGTCCACCCAGATCGCGCCCGAGGCCACGCAGTCCAGCACGAACAGCCCGCCGTGTGCATGCACCGCCGCGGCCACCGCGCGCAGGTAGTCGTGCGGCAGCAGCAGGCCAGCCGAGGTTTCCACGTGCGGCGCGAACACCAGGTCGGGCTTCGTGCGGCGGATCGTCTCCACCACCTCGTCGATCGGCGCCGGCGCGAAGGGCGATTTCGGCGCTGGGCCGGTGAGGCGCGCCTTCAGCACCTGCGCCTCGGCGGGGATGGCGCCCATCTCGAAGATCTGGCTCCAGCGGTAGCTGAACCAGCCGTTGCGGATGACCAGCACCTTCTTGCCGCTGGCGAACTGCCGCGCCACCGCCTCCATGCCGAAGCTGCCGCTACCCGGCACGACGATGGCCGAGTGCGCGCCATAGACCTGCTTCAGCGTGGCCGACACATCCTGCATCACGCGCTGGAAGCGCTGCGACATGTGGTTCAGCGCACGGTCGGTATAGACCACCGAGTATTCGAGCAGGCCATCGGGATCGACGTGGGGGAGCAGGCCGGGCATGGGGCCTCCTTGGGGTGATTGACAAGCCTTGCAGGTTATCAGGCGGCGGCCCCGGCGCGTGTGACCGTCGCGCCGGGCAAAGCCTGCGCGCGGGCTGTCGGCGCGGGCGCGCACGATGCGCCGACGGCGGCGGGGCGCGAGCGCCAGCCGACCGAGGCAGGCAAAGCCGGGCCCCCGCACCTAGAATCTTCGGCTCTACCGCACCCGCAGGAGCCGCGATGGACACCCGCACCTCCCCCATCCGCATGCGCCTGACGCAGCTTCGCGAGGAAATGGCGCAGCGTGGCGTGCATGCCTTGCTCGTGCCGAGCAGCGACCCGCACCTGTCCGAGTATCTTCCGGCGCGCTGGCAGGGGCGTGTGTGGCTGTCGGGCTTCACCGGCTCGATGGCCACGCTGGTGGTGACCGGCACACGCGCGGCGCTGTTTGCCGACAGCCGCTACTGGGTGCAGGCCGAAGCCGAGCTCGCCGGCACCGCCATCGAACTCGTGCGCATCCATTCGGCCGCCGCGCCGGCGCACCTCGACTGGCTGGTGCAGGAGGTGCCGCGCGGTGGTGTCGTGTCGGTGGACGGCGAGGTGCTCGGCCTGGCCGCGGCTGCGGCCTTGAAGACGCGGCTCGATGCGGCCGGCATCACGCTGCGCACCGCGCCCGACCTGCTCGATGCCATCTGGCCGCAGCGCCCGGCCCCGCCTGCCCAGCCGGTGTACGTGCACCGTGCACCGCATGCGCCGCGCCCGCGCGCCGCCAAGCTGGCGCTGGTGCGCGAAGCCATGGCGCGGCACGGCGCCACGCACCACTTCATCTCCACCGTCGACGACATCGCCTGGCTCACCAATCTGCGCGGCAGCGATGTCGAATACAACCCGGTTTTCCTGGCGCACCTGCTGCTGGACGCCACCGGTGCACGCCTGTTCGTCGGCGTCGGCAAGGTGGGCGAGCCGCTGCGCGCCGAGCTGGCGGCCGACGGCATCGCGCTCGCGCCTTATGCCGAAGCTGCATCCGCGCTGGCCGCGCTGGGCGCCGAGCAGGTGTTGCTGATCGACCCGAAGCGCGTGACGCTGGGCTTTCGCGAACGTGTGGGCAGCGCCTGCGGCATCGTCGAGGCCATCAACCCGAGCACGCTGCTGAAGAGCCGCAAGACCGAAGCCGAGGCCGGTTTCATCCGCGAAGCGATGGCCGAGGACGGCGCGGCGATGTGCGAGTTCTATGCCGGGTTGGAGGCCGCGCTGGCGCGTGGCGAGCGCATCACCGAACTGACGATCGACGAGCAACTCTCGGCGGCGCGCGCGCGCCGGCCCGCCTTTGTCGGCCTGTCGTTCTCCACCATCGCGGCGTGGAACGCGAATGGCGCCATGCCGCACTACCGCGCCACGCCCGAGTCCTTTGCCGTGATCGAGGGCGATGGCCTTTTGCTCGTCGACTCGGGCGGGCAGTACCTGGGTGGCACTACCGACATCACGCGGGTATGGCCCATCGGGCAGGTGAGCGCGGCCATGCGGCGTGACTACACGCTGGTGCTGAAGGGCACGATGGCGCTGAGCCGCACGCGCTTCCCGCGCGGCACGCTGTCGCCGATGCTCGATGCCATCGCCCGCGCCCCGCTGTGGGCCGAAGGCCTGGACTTCGGCCACGGCACCGGCCACGGTGTCGGCTACTTCCTCAACGTGCACGAAGGCCCGCAGAGCATCAGCCGCAGCCTGCCCGACGCGCACATGGCCATGGAGCCGGGCATGGTCACCTCCATCGAACCCGGCGTGTACCGCCCCGGCCAGTGGGGTGTACGCATCGAGAACCTGGTGATGAACGTGCCGGCCCACACGGCCGAAGGCAGCACCTTCGCCGAGATGCTGGAGTTCGAAACCCTCACGCTGTGCCCGATCGACACACGCTGCATCGAACGCGCGCTGTTGCGCGCCGACGAGATCGACTGGCTGAATGCCTACCACGCCACGGTGCTTGAGCGACTGGCGCCGCGGGTGGCCGGCGCGGCACTGGCCTGGTTGCAGCGGCGCTGTCAGCCGATCTGAGCGCCGCGATGCAAGCCGGCCGCGCGCTCGGCATCGACCTGGGCGGCACCAAGATCGAGGCCATGCTGCTGTCGGCCCAGGGCAGCGAGCTGTGGCGGCAGCGCATCGCCACGCCGGCCGGCGACTATGCCGGCACCTTGCGCGCGATCGAGTCGCTGGTGCAACAAGCGCGCGTCGAAGGCCGCGGGCCGTGCAGCGTCGGGGTGGGCACGCCGGGCAGCCTGACACCCGAAGGCCTGATGAAGAACGCCAACTCGCAGTGCCTGAACGGCATGCCGCTGCGCACCGACCTGCAGCGCCTGCTGGGCCAGCCGGTGCGCATCGCCAACGATGCCAACTGCCTGGCCTTGTCCGAAGCCACCGACGGCGCCGGTGCGGGCGCCGAGGTGGTGTTCGCGGCCATCCTGGGCACCGGCACCGGTGCCGGCATTGCGGTGCACGGCCAGGTGTTGAGCGGGCCCAACGGCCTGGCTGGCGAGTGGGGCCACAACCCGCTGCCCTGGGGCGTGCCCGGCGAAGACCCGGTGTTCGAGTGCTACTGCGGCCAGCGCGGCTGCATCGAGACGCTGCTCAGCGGCCCGGGCCTGGCGCGTGAGCACCGCCTTGTCAGTGGCGACGACCTGTCCGCCGCCGCCATCGCCGCACGGGCCGCTGGCGGCGACGCCGCCTGCACGGCCACGCTGGCACGCTACAGCTCGCGCCTGGCACGTGCCCTGGCCAGCGTGATCAACCTGCTCGATCCGGACGTCATCGTGCTCGCCGGTGGCCTGTCGAACATCGCCACTCTGTACGAGCAGGTGCCGCGGCAATGGCAACGCTGGGCGTTCTCGGGTGGCTACCAGGACGCGATACGCACCCGGCTGCTGCCCAGCCGCCATGGCGACGCCTCGGGCGTGCGCGGTGCCGCCTGGCTGTGGCGCGACACCTCATTGCCCGATTGACGCTGCACAGATTGCCCGCCGAGCTGCGCCATCGCGACGCTGTCGAGGCGAATCCTCGGCGAAGCAGCAATGCAGGCTCAGGCGCCGGCGCGCAGCATCTTCGCCGACAGCGCCTGCGACAAGGTATCGGCACTGTCCTGCAGATGCGCGCGCGTCTCGGCATTCATCGGCTCGCGCCGCTTCAGCGTCTTGTCGAGTTGCACCTGCAACTGCAGGGCCTGCACGCGGATCAGGCTGCGCGCATCGGCGCGGGCCTGCGGGTTGGTGCGCAACAGGGACGAGGCCACGCGGTTGACATGGTCACGCTGCAGTTCGCGCCGCGTCGCGCTGATGTTGCCGCCCTTGGCCAGTTCGCTCCAGACATCACGGTTCAAGCGCGCATACAGCTCGGACAGCTGGAACGCCGCGTCGGGGCGGTCGGCCTTGCCCACGCTGTCGAGGATGCGCCCGGCCACGGCATCGCTCATCAGCTGGTTCAGCACCGCGCGTTGCAGGTCGAGCAGGCGCTGCGGCACTTGGTAGTCGGTGGGCAGGCCGGGGTTCTCGCCACGGTCGTCGAAGTCCGGCGCCAGACGGCGCTGCAGCGCGGGCGTGACCGCCAGGCCGTCGATCGAGAGCACGTTCAGCGCGATCAGCTCCAGCGCCTGGCGCTGCGTGCTCGCGTCGGTGGGCTGCAGCGGATCGCGCCCGCTGCCGGGGTAATCGCGCAGCGTGCGCACGCCGCCGATCTGGCGCACCAGCACACCCACCGCACGGCCGGCGTCGGCAATGGCAAAGGCCAGCGAGCGGCGCAGCACCGCATAGTTCTCGTCGGCCTTGAGCTCGCGGATTTCCTGGCGCCGGAACAGGTCGCGCGCGATCTCCAGGCGCTTGGCGGCATAGGCGATCGGGTCCGAGCCCAGGTCGAGCTGGATCGTCTCGGGGTCGATGCCGAAGGCTGCGTCTTCGTCGGTGCCGTAGGCCAGCAAGGGCTCGTTGCTGCGTGCGGCGATGCGCATCAGCTCGGCGCCTTCGTCCTGCGGCGCAATCGGCTTGTAGGCGTACTCGATGGCCCAGTAGTCGTAAGGGCCGAGCGTGTTCTGAAATGGCGTGCCACCGCGTTGCCCGGGCCGCGGCAGGTTGATGGCGTTGTATTCCATCACCGAGCCGGTGGTGCCGTGGGCGCGCGTGAATTCCAGGTCGGACAACTGCGCCTCGGTGTACGCACGCGAGGCGCGGAAGTTGTGGCGCAGCCCGATCGAATGGCCCACCTCGTGCATGATCGTATCCTTCACGTAGTCCTGCACGAACTGCTCGGCCTTGGCGCTTTCGGGGTCGATGTCTCCGCGCGCCTCGAGCACGTCCAGCGCATAACCCAGCTGTTCGGCAGCCAGGTCGCCGAACTGGCAATGGGCGTGCCCCGCATGCTCGGCATGCCCGCCCAGCACGGCGCTGAAGGCAGCCGCCCCGGCCAGCGTCTGCGCACGCACGTTGCGCTGCGAGCGCGAGCTCAGGCTTTCGAAGCCGATGTCGGCATCGAGAATCTCGCCGCTGCGCGGGTCCAGATGCTTCGGGCCGATGGCGCCGAAGCTCGGCACCGCCGACATCATCCAGCGCACCGACGAATAACCCAGGTCGAGGGTGTCGAAATCGGCATCGTCGGGCTGCTGCTTGACGACGATGGCGTTCTTGAAGCCGATCTTCTCGAAGGCCTTGTTCCATTCGAGGATGCCTTCGGTGACCACCGCGCGGTACTTCAGCGGCACGTTGCGGTCGAGCCAGAAGGTGATGGGCTTGACCGGCTCGGACAGCGCCGCGTCGGGCTCCTTCTTCTCGAGGCGCCAGCGTTCGACCATGCGCACGCGCGGCGTGCGTGCCAGGTCGTCGCTGAAGTCGAGCACCGATTGCGTCATCAGGCCGATGCGCGCATCGGCGCGGCGCGGCGCCATCGGCTGCGTCGGCAAGGGCGCGATCGAATAGTGGTGGCCGACGAACAGGCTGCGTGTGTCGGGCACGTGCCGCGGCACGCTGGGCACGGGCGCTCCCGGCGGCGAACCGGGCTGCGCCACGCCGATGCTGCCGCTGTAGTAGTGGTTCTGCGTCTGGATTTCAAGCGATTGCGGCGAGGCACGCACCGACGTGATGGCGCTGTTGCGCGGGTCGAGCGTGTAACCCTGGCGGAAGGCGCGCTGCAGTTGCATGCCCACGCCGAGCATGTCGCTCAGGAACAGGCCGTTGGCCTCGATCAGCACCGACTTGCGCTGCGGGTGTGGCTGGCTCACCACCGGCCCGCTGCCCAGCAGGCTGGGCGAGTACGACACCGCCGTGGCGCGCGCTTCGGGCGTGCCCGCCTTGGCCATCGCATCCTGGTTGCGCGCGCGCAGTTGCACCTGGTTGTGCAGGCGCACGAACTCCACCACCTGCTGCCCGCCGGCACCGCTCACCGGAAAGGCCATCAGCCCGCCCAGCACGAAGGCCTCGCCGATGCCGGTGCTGAGTTTGGGCGACAGGATGAAGAGCTTGCCGAAGTCCTCGGGTGCGAGTTCGATCCAGACCTTGTCGTCCTTCTGCCAGGTGATCAGCGGGCCGTCGATCTGCTTGGCGTCCTTGGTGACCACGGCGAAGGGGGGCGGGCTGCCCGCCGGCGGCGCGGGCGCTGCCGCGCCTGGCGCCGGGCCGGCGGGTGCCGAAGCCGCGCGTGCCGGAGGCGTGGCACCGGCGAGCGGGGTCGCGGCGCGAGGCACGGCCTGGGGGTTGGCGGCTGGGCCTACGCTTGCAGGCGGCGCCGGCAGGCCCCCTGGCGCGGGCGCGGGGGTGGTCAGGCCGGCCTTGGCCACGGGTATCGGCGCCGTCACAGGTGACGCCGCAGGTGGCTGGGTTGGCGGCAGGGCACAAGCTGCGAGCCAGCCATTGGCCAGCAGCATCAGCGGCCAGGGCCTGCGGGTCAGGTCAAACGGGCGCATGGGAAGTTACCGGTGACGTTCCGGGCCCGGGTGGGCCGCATCGTGGCAGTCCGAGTCGGATTCGGGCGCTTTGGTTCACCCAATTGGCATTGTCCCGCATCGTCACTTTCGGCGCGGCCGCAGGGCCACGCAGCAGGCACGCCATGCGCCTGACCGCAAGCGCCCCGCAGCCGCCGGCGAGCAGCCTGACGATCGGCTGGTGTCGCCCCCTCTCGAGGGAACGCCGCAGGCACTGCAGGCTTGGGTCACTTCAACGCCTTGAAGCGCAGCCGGTGCGGCCGGGCGCCCTCTTCACCCAGGCGCTTCTTCTTGTCGGCCTCGTACTCCTGGTAGTTGCCGCTGTAGAAGAACCACTGCGAATCGCCCTCGCAGGCCAGGATGTGCGTGGCGATGCGATCCAGGAACCAGCGGTCGTGGCTGATGACCATGATGCTGCCGGCAAATTCGAGCAGCGCGTCTTCCAGGGCGCGCAAGGTTTCCACGTCGAGGTCGTTGCTCGGCTCGTCGAGCATGAGCACGTTGCCGCCTTGCGACAGGGTCTTGGCCAGGTGCAGCCGGCCGCGTTCACCCCCCGACAGGTTGCCCACCAGCTTCTGCTGGTCGTTGCCCTTGAAGTTGAAGCGCCCCAGATAGGCGCGCGAGGGCATCACGAACTTGCCGACGACCAGGTTGTCCAGCCCGCCGGAAACGTCTTCCCACACCGTCTTGTCGGCCACCAGGCTGTCGCGGCTCTGGTCGACGAAGGCCATGCGCGCGGTCGGGCCGACCACGACCTCGCCGCTGTCGGGCTTTTCCAGGCCGCTGACCATGCGAAACAGCGTCGACTTGCCAGCGCCGTTGGGCCCGATGATGCCGACGATGGCGCCGGCCGGCACCTTGAAGCTCAGGTTGTCTATCAGCAGGCGCTCGCCGAAGCTCTTGCTCACGTTCTTGAACTCGATGACCTCGTTGCCCAGGCGCTCGCCCACCGGGATGAAGATCTCGTTCGTCTCGTTGCGCTTCTGGTACTCGAAGTCGCTGAGCTCCTCGAAACGCGCCAGCCGCGCCTTGCTCTTCGCCTGGCGGCCCTTCGGGTTCTGGCGCACCCACTCCAGCTCCTTCTTCATGGCCTTGGTGCGCGCGTCCTCGGTCTTCTGCTCGCGCTCGAGCCGCTCTTCCTTCTGCTCCAGCCACAGGCTGTAATTGCCCTTGTACGGGATGCCCGCGCCGCGGTCGAGCTCGAGGATCCACTCGGCCGCGTTGTCGAGGAAGTAGCGGTCGTGGGTGATGGCCACCACCGTGCCGGGGTAGCGCAGCAGGAACTGCTCGAGCCAGTCGACGCTTTCGGCATCCAGGTGGTTGGTGGGCTCGTCCAGCAGCAGCATGTCGGGCTTGCTCAAAAGCAACCGGCACAGCGCGACGCGGCGCTTCTCGCCGCCCGACAGCTTGCCGATGACCGCGTCCCACGGCGCCAGGCGCAGCGCGTCGGCGGCAATCTCCATCTGCAGGTCGGTGTTGTCGCTGCCCGAGGTGGAGATGATGGCTTCGAGCTCGGCCTGCTCGGCGGCGAGCTTGTCGAAGTCCGCATCGGGCTCGGCATACGCGGCATACACCTCGTCCAGGCGCTTCTTCGCGGCGAGCACGCCGCCCAGGCCTTCTTCCACCGCCTGGCGCACCGTCTGGTCGGGCGCCATCACCGGCTCCTGCGGCAGGTAGCCGATCTTCAGGCCGGGCATCGGCGTGGCTTCGCCTTCGATCTCGTGGTCCAGCCCGGCCATGATCTTCAGCAGCGTGCTCTTGCCGCTGCCGTTCAGGCCGAGCACCCCGATCTTCGCGCCGGGGAAGAAGGACAACGAGATGTTCTTCAGGATCTGCCGCTTCGGCGGCACGATCTTGCCGACGCGGTTCATGGTAAAGACGTACTGGGCCATGGGACTCTCGAGATGGATGGTGGGCTGGCGCCCTCACGGCGCCCACAGCCGCGTATTGTCGCCGCTACCCGGGTAGTGCCGAGCCGCCGCTTCGCCCGGACATTCCGGCTGCGTTCGGCGCCACGCGCGCGGAGGATTTCGATCGCTTCGGTGCCATCATCTGCAGTTGCCGAACCGTCGGCGATCGAGCCGCCTGTCATGCCACGCCTGCTGTTTCTGTTCTCGCTGATCAACCTGGTCATCGGCTCCAGCGCCTTCGTGCTGGCCAGCATCGTCGAGCCCTTGGCGCGCGACCTGCAGGTCAGCGTGCCGGCGGCCGGCCAGGCGATGACCGCCTATGCCGTGGGCACGGCCGTTCTCGCGCCGATGCTGCTGCTGGCCACCGGCGCCTGGCCGCGCAAGCGGGTGCTGCTGCTGGCGCTGACGCTGTTCACGCTGGGCAACGGCTTGAGCGCGCTGTCGGACCACCTGGCGCTGCTGTTGGCCGCGCGCATGCTGATGGGCGCAGGCGCGGTGTTCGTGGCGGTGGCCGCCGGCATCGCCGTGGCGCTGGTGGCGCCGGCACGGCGTGGCCAGGCCTTGTCGCTGGTGTTCCTGGGCATGAGCCTGAGCTATGTGGTGGGCCTGCCCATCGGCTCGTGGTTGGGCCTGAAGTACGGCTGGCACGCGCCGGTATGGCTGGCCTGCGCGATGTCGGCGCTGGCGCTCTTGGCGGTGGCGGTGGCGGTGCCGCGCGACATCAAGGCGCCCGGCGCGTCCTTCGCCGGCCTGGGCGCGCTGCTGCGGCGCACCGAGGTGGTGGCCAGCCTGTGCGTGACGCTGCTGTACTTCGGCGCCATCTTCAGCGTGTTTTCGTATATCGGGCCAGTGCTGCGCGCGTTATCGCCGCTGACCGACACGCAGCTGTCCTTGACGCTGATGATGTTCGGCGTGGCCGGCGTGTGCGGCACCTTGCTCGGCGGCTGGGCCACCGACCGCTTCGGCGCGCAGCGCACACTGAGCTTCCAGCTGTGTCTGTTCTTCACCATCATGAGCCTGGTGCCGCTGACCCAAGGCCACTACCTGGCCATGCTGGCGGCCTTCATGTGCTGGGGCGTGGCCGGATTCGGCATGATGGCACCGCAGCAGGCACGGCTGGTGGCCATCGACCTGGCGCGTTCGCCGGTGCTGCTGTCGCTGAATAGCTCGATGATGTACTTCGGCATGGCGCTGGGGTCGGCACTCGGTGGCCTGGCCGTGCCGCGCAGCGGTTTCGCGCATCTGGCCTGGGTGGGCGCACCGCTGGCACTGGCGGCGCTGGCACTGCTGCTGTGGACCGGCCCACGCATCGCCGCGCAGCGCGCCGCCGCGTGACCGGCGAACTGCCACGACCCCTATCCGACGCCGCAAGCCCGAGCGACCCGTGCCGTTCAGCGCAACGCGTCAATGGAGGACCGCATGAAACACTGGATCGTCGCCGCACTGCTGCTGGCCGGCCTGCAGGCCCGGGCCTTCGATCTGCAAGGCCACCGCGGCGCGCGCGCGCTGGCACCCGAGAACACCTTGCCGGGTTTCGCGCTGGCGCTGGCTATAGGGGTCACCACACTCGAGACCGACATCGCCATCACGCGCGATGGCCAGTTGGTGATCTCGCACGACCCGGCGCTCAACCCGGACATCACGCGCGGGCCCGACGGGCAGTTCCTCAGCGCGCGCGGGCCGGTGATCTGGCTCAGCAGCTTCGACGAGCTGCAACGCTATGACGTCGGGCGGCTCAAGCCCGGCACACGCTACGCCGGCCTGTACCCGTTGCAAGAGCCTGTGGACGGTGCACGCCTGCCCAAGCTGGAGGAGCTTTTCGCCCTGGTCAGGAAATCAGGCAACCGCGCGGTGCGTTTCGCCCTGGAGACCAAGGTCACGCCCACCGCGCCCGGCGAGACCATGGCCCCGGAAGCCTTTGCGCGTGCGCTGATCAAGGCGGTGCGCGATGCCGGCGTGGCCGAGCGCACGACGATCCTGTCCTTCGACTGGCGCACGCTGCAGGTGGTGCAGAACGAGGCGCCGCAGATCGGCACCGTCTACCTGACGGCGCAGCAGCGCTGGCTGGACAACGTCGGCGCCGGCAACGCCGACGGCTCGGCCTGGACCGCCGGCTTCAAGGTCGCCGATCACGGCTCGGTGCCGAAGATGATCAAGGCCGCCGGCGGGCGCATCTGGTCGAGCTTCTTCGGCGACCTGGATGCCGACAAGGTCAAGCAAGCCCAAGCACTCGGGCTGCAGGTGCTGGCCTGGACCGTGAACGAACCGGCGCAGATCGCCCAGGTGATGGACCTGGGCGTGGACGGCATCGTCACCGACCGGCCCGACCTGGTGCGACAGGAGATGCAACGCCGCGGCATGGCACTGCCCGCCGCCACGCCGGTGCAGCCCTAGGCGCGCCTTAGGCGACACCCCCGCGCTGCGGCCTGGGGCGCCGGCAGCGAGGTACGCGCAAGAACCACGAAGATCGCATGCCACCAAGGCCGTGCCCACTGGCCCTGATCGAGTGGCTCGACGACCGTCGCGGTTAGAATGCCCAGCAGTGTCGTGGCTTCCAGTCATCGCGACACGGTCGCCTCCGACGCCGTCCATCCCTCGCGCCTACCGACTGGTGCACCCGCAACGGGTTGCCGCAGGCCGCGAACATGGCTCTCCCCTGAGCCCCAATTCCAACATGAACTTCACAGACCTCGGCCTGGTCGAGCCCATCGTGCGCGCCGTGCATGAACACGGTTACGACACGCCCACTCCCATCCAGGCGCAGGCCATCCCCACCATCCTGTCGGGCGCCGACCTGCTGGGCGGCGCGCAAACCGGCACCGGCAAGACGGCAGGCTTCACGCTGCCCATGCTGCAGCGGCTGATGGCCACACCCGCGGTGCGCGATGGCTCTCAGCAAGGCGCGGCGTCACGCGACGCACGGGGCCGGTTGCCGATCCGCGCGCTCATCCTCACGCCGACGCGCGAACTCGCCGCGCAGGTGGAAGAAAGCGTGCGCACCTACGGCAAGTACAGCAAGCTCACCAGCATGGTGATGTTCGGCGGCGTGGGCATGCAGCCGCAGATCGACAAGCTGCGCCGCGGCGTCGACATCCTCGTGGCCACGCCCGGGCGCCTGCTCGACCACCATGGCCAGCGCACGCTCGACCTGAGCAAGATCGAGATCTTCGTGCTCGACGAGGCCGACCGCATGCTCGACATGGGCTTCATCCACGACATCAAGAAGGTGCTGGCCATCATCCCGGCGAAGAAGCAGAGCCTGCTCTTCAGCGCCACCTTCAGCGACGAGATCAAGGCGCTGGCCGACAAGCTGCTGAACAAGCCGGTGCTGATCGAGGTGGCGCGGCGCAACCAGACCGCCGACAACATCGCGCAGAAGGTGCACCCGGTGCCGCGCGAACGCAAGAAGGAACTGCTCGCGCACCTCATCCGCAAGGGCGATTGGCACCAGGTGCTTGTGTTCACGCGCATGAAGCATGGCGCCAACCGCCTCACCGACTACCTGAACGAGCAGCGCATCAGCGCCATGGCGATCCATGGCAACAAGAGCCAGACGGCGCGCACCAAGGCGCTGGCCGACTTCAAGCGCGGCGAGCTGCAGGTGCTGGTGGCCACCGACATTGCCGCACGCGGCATCGACATCGACCAGCTGCCGCACGTGGTGAACTACGAGCTGCCCAACGTGCCCGAGGACTACGTGCACCGCATCGGCCGCACCGGCCGCGCCGGTGCCACCGGTGAGGCCATCTCGCTGGTGTGTGTGGATGAAGAGATCTTCCTGCGCGATATCGAAAAACTCACCAAGACCGCGATCCCGCGCGAAATCGTGCCCGGCTTCGAGCCCGACCCGCGCGAGAAGGCCGAGCCGATCGTGCTCGGGCGCATGACCATCGGCGTCGGCGGCACGCGCCGCAATGCCGGCGGTGGCGG
>DASQFA010000334.1:0-1995 GCA_035633375.1 Rubrivivax sp. | reverse complement strand
CGGTTCATGCCGCTGTTCATCTTCAGGAACACGCGATGTGCTTGCTGCGTCTTGTGCGCCGCCAGCCAGTCGATCTGGGCCGCGCGGTGCACGGTGTGCCACAGCTTCAGGCGCGAGCACAGCTCCAGGTCGCGTGGCTCGAAACAGCCCTCGAGCAGCAGGATCGGCCCGCGCCAGCCGAGCTCGCGCAGGCGTTCGGCCTCGGCCAGGTCGAGCAGCGCAAAGCCGTCTGCGCCGCGCAGCCCGGCAAAAACGCGCTCGATGCCGTGGCCATAGGCGTTGGCCTTGACGACGGCCCAGACGCGCGAGTCCGGCGCGGCCTGGCGCGCGCGCGCCAGGTTGTGAGCCAGCGCGTGCGTGTGGATCAGGGCTTCGATCGGGCGCGGCACCGGGCATTCCTTTGCACACTGGCGTGCAGGCGATTCTGCCATTCCACCCTGGCCGCTGGGGGCCGCGGGTCGCGTGCTATAACCCGCCCGCCCCTCAGGAGACAAGTCGCGCGTCGCAGGCCACGGCGCGGTACGAGCCCAAGCGCGTTGCGGATGAAAAAAGGCTTCTCCACCATCATGTCGGCGCAGTTCTTCAGCTCGCTGGCTGATAACGCGCTGCTCGTGGCTGCCATCGAGCTGCTAAACAGCTCGAAAGCGCCGGTGTGGCATGTGGCCGCGCTGCCGTCGATGTTCGCGTTGTTCTATGTGCTGCTGGCGCCCTTCGTCGGCGCCTTCGCGGATGCGCTGCCCAAGGGCAAGGTGATGTTCGTGGCCAACGCCATCAAGGTGGTCGGCTGTCTGATGATGATGTTCGGCACCCATCCCTTGCTGGCCTATTCCATCGTCGGCCTGGGTGCTGCGGCGTATTCGCCGGCCAAGTACGGCATCCTCACCGAACTGCTGCCGCCGTCGCAACTGGTCAAGGCGAACGGCTGGATCGAGGGCCTGACCATCCTGTCGGTGATCCTGGGCATCGTGCTCGGCGGGCAGCTGGTGGGCAAGTCGGTGTCGGCCTACCTGCTGGGCATGGACCTGCCGATGTTCGACACCGGCATCGACACCGCCGCCGAGAGCGCCATCGCGGCGATCATGCTGCTGTACCTGGTGGCCGCCGCCTTTAACCTGAAGATCCCGCGCACCGAAGCCCCGCTGCTGCCGGTGACCCACGGCCCGGCGGCGCTGGTGCGCGATTTTTCGCAGTGCAACGCGCGGCTGTGGAACGACAAGCTGGGCCAGATCTCGCTGGCCACGACGACGCTGTTCTGGGGCATTGGCGGCAACATGCGCGTCATCGTCTTCCCCTGGGCCGCAGCGGCGCTGGGCTACAACGTCACGCAGGCCTCGACCCTGGGCGCGGTGGTGGCCATCGGCACGGCCGTGGGCGCCATCGCGGCATCGATGCTGATGCGCCTGGAAAAGGCCACCAGCACCATTCCGATGGGCATCGCCATGGGCGTGCTCATCGCCGGGCTGAACTTCGTCACCGCATTGTGGGTGGCGGTGCCCTTCCTGATCCTGCTCGGCGTGGTCAGCGGCTACCTGGTGGTGCCGATGAATGCACTGCTGCAGCACCGCGGCCACAACCTGATGGGCGCCGGGCGCTCGATCGCGGTGCAGAACTTCAACGAACAGGCCTGCATCCTCGGCCTGAGCGCGCTGTACGCGGCCATGACCAAGTTCGGCGCCACCGCCTACGGTGTCATCACCGTGCTCGGCCTGGGCGTGGCGCTCGTCATGTGGTTCATCCGCCGCTGGCATCAACGCAACTGCGTGCTGCACTTCGATGAGGTCGAGCGCCTGCTGGCCATCGCGCGCAGCGACAAACATTGATGGGCTGACACGGCATGACCGCTGCCGGTGCCTCGTTGGCCCTGCCCGCCGCGCGCATTGCCGTGCTGCCGGTGCTGGCGCTGGTCTTCAACGCCTTCACCTGGGGCGTGTCGTGGTGGCCCTTCCGCCAGCTCGAGGCGCTCGGCCTGCACCCGCTGTGGGCCACGGCGCTGAT